>CAMPIF010000103.1 GCA_946886245.1 Ectopseudomonas composti
CACCGTTGAACATGTCGGTGTCGTCGGCGGTACGCAGACCGTCAGCTGCGGCGATCGGGGTGTCGTAGGCCAGGTTCGGCGCACGGCGCACGCGGCGCTGACCGGCGTTGTAGCCCCAGGCCTGACGCGGCTCCTTCACCTGATCCAGGGTCTCGTGAACCAGTACTGCACCACCGGCCAGGCGCGCCGGGCTGGTGGTGAAGGACAGGTAGTAGAACATGATGTTGTTCAGGTCGGCGAAGGAGCCGTTCTGCAGGTAGTACTTGAACAGCGCTTCCTGCTGGGAAGTGACCAGCGAGTAGGCGCCATTGCGCTGTACTGCCACTTCCGAGGCGCGACGCACGATGTAGGTACCGCGATAGCGGGCGATGTGGTTCCACAGCGCCTCGACACCATTTTGCGGAATCGGGAACGGGATACCGCCGTAGGCATCGGAGAAGCCGTTGCCGCCATCGACCAGCTTGGCGCTGGTGGCGTTCTTCACGGTGTTGTCATAGACCCACTGCGGCGCGGAGCCGGAGCGGCGGGTCTGGTACACCGGCATCTGATAGGTTTCCGGATACGCCTTGAACATGGCGATCTGACCCGGCGTCAGATTGGCTTCGTACTGGCTAAGGTTGGCCGCAGTAATGGTGAACAGCGGCTTGTCTTCCGGGAACGGATTGACGTGGTGCTGGCCCGAGCGAGTGTAGCCAGCCGGTGCCTGGGTGATACCACCGGTCCAGGCCGGAATGGTGCCGGCAGCGTTGCCAGCCTTCTCGGCACCGAAGGGAGTCAGGGTATCGCCGAGCTTGGCGGCTTCCTGCGGGGAAACGGCAGCCAGCGCGGAACCGGCAGAAAACGCCAGCGCAACGGCTACGGCCATCAGCCTGTGCTTGTTCAGCATGGGTAATTCTCCGTGAAGAGTATTGTCGGGCGCCCGAGGGCACCCGGCGTGTTTCTGGTTATAGGTACAGAGGGTGTTTACAAAGCAGCGAGCGAAGGCCAGGCAAGACGAAACCAGTCGAAAACGCGGCGTGTACGAGCAGTACATGAGCATTTTGCGGCTGATTCCAACGCAGCATGGCCGAGCGCAGCAATTTGTAGACGTCCTCTTAGAAGGAGTACTTGACGTTCAGGCCAATGTTGTCGCGATCACGCGCACCGTTGTTCTGGCCAGCGCCATAGAACTCGGTGTACTGGATCTCGGCTTCCAGGCTGTTCAGGTAGCTGGCGCGCATACCGAGGGTGTACGCCTTGCGCCCTTCGATGAAGTTGCCGGTCTGGTGCGAGTTGCCTTCGAAGTCATGCTTGAACACGGCGAACGGCGACAGGTTCACGCCAGCGTAAACGTCGTTCCAGGTGCCGGAGAGCACCAGGGTGTAGCCGTAGGCGTCCTTGTTGACCTGGTCGTCGCGGTCGTAGCCGGAGATATAGGAGCCGTTGCCACGGCCGGCGTAATAGCGGTTACCGGTAGGCGAGCTGTACTGCAGGCTGTCGCCACGCAGATGCTCGGACGCCAGCTCAGCCACACCGAACAACGAGTCGAAACCAAAGCTCGGGCCAAAGTTGTAGATCGTACCCAGCGAAGTATTGAATGCTTCGACGCGGGTGTAGTTGTGAATCTGATCGCCCAACTGCACTTGCTGGCCACCGATATTCACAGCACCACCGCCCGCCAGTTGAGGCGCCTGGGTCAGCAGATCGCCGAGCAGGTCGTTGGTAGCGGCGATGCCAACCGGCAGGTTCGGACGGTAAGACAGCTCACCGAACACCGAAGCGTTGCCGACTGTGGTGTTGAAGCTGAAGCCGTACATGCGGATATCTTCGACATATTCGCGACGAGCATTGACATTGTTGGCAACGTCAATCGTGGCGAGACCACCTGCTGCCTCAGCAAAACCAGCAATTACCGCAGGGTTAGCACAAGCAGCGCCAAGGCCAGAAGCGACACATGCACCTTGCGCAATAGTGGTCAAATCCAGCCCCTCGTAGGCCCCCAAATCCGCATAAATGGTCGGTTCTTTGGCGTGGTAATTGACAAAGTAGAAACCAAACTCGGTGGAGTTCAGTTCTTCAGCGATATAACGGAATGCGACACCGAACTGACCATCGTTCTTGGCATTGATATCCTTACCAACACTGGCCACCTTGATATTACCGTTGGCATCAACAGTACGCCCCCCCGTCAAACCACCCGTCCCCGCATTACCGAGGCCAGAGTACAAGCCTGCGAGCGGAATGAGCGCCTCCTGAGTCGAGTAGGCAGTATTACCACCATCAGCAAACAGGTCGGTCTCGGAGAAGTAGGTCCCCACCGGGTCGATGGCGGTCTCTTTCCAGTTGAACTGGTAGAAAGTCTCCATCGACAGATTGTCAGTCAGGCCGAGGTTGAAGCTCAGCGCCTCCACCGGCACCAGCACTTCCTTCACCTCGGAGCCCGGCAAACGGAACTTGGCGGCGTCGACCGGGTTGGTGGTGTTGATGCCGTTGCGGTAGAACAGACCTTCACCCCAGTTGAACACCTGCTTACCCAGACGACCGGAAACCGGCATGTTGCCCACATCCCAGTTGCCATAAACGTAGGCGTCGAGGATCTGCGCATCACGGCCAGCCTTGTGGCGGGTTTCGCGGGTGAAGCTGTTGTCGCGAGGAGCGCTCTGGCTCGGCTGACCAGGCGAGTTGTTGTCGTAGTAATCGTTGCGCTTGTCCATGATCTGGGTGTCATAGAACGCAGTACCGCGAATGAACACCCCGTAGTTCTGGTAGGAAGCTTCCAGATCACTGGTGATCTTGAACACTTCGGAAACCAGGCCGGTATCGAAGTTGCGATTGCCGTCGTTGGTGTTGATGTCGTCGTTGGTCTTGTCCTGACCCTGTACGCGCCACAGCTGGCCGTAGGAGACGGTGGTGTCGATGGAACCGGTGATTTCGTTGTCGGCGAAGCTGAACTCCACCGCCTGAGCCTGAGCGGCGACCAGCAAAGGCAGAACGCCAGCGAACGCAAAGCCGGCCTTGGCCGGGGCAAAACGTAGAACGGGCTTGCGGGACTTAATTTCCATCGAGACTCACTCCGTGGACAGATCATTCTTTTGGGCGATCCCGTATCCGGGTCGCGATTGCCGTACTGACGACGGCTTCTGTTTTTATTTGCAGCGACATCTTCCTGCGACCAGCGCGCGCTCGCACGCGGTCAGATCCAGCTCGGTACTGCAACCATGGTGCCAATTCAAACAGGTGTATCAGCGCAAACAGGCTTGGAAGAGCTGTTGGCCAGTTTCTTTTCGTGACTGATCAGCCACTGACCAATGCGTCAGAAAAACTGGCGCATTTTGTCCTACGATCCGACGCTTTATGCCACTGACCACGCACCTTGCCGCGCAGCAGAGGGACGAAGATCGCCTCGCTGTCAAGCGACGAACCCCGAACTTAAGTGTGCAAAGGCATAAAGAACTGCATGCATATTTCATTGGGTAACAAAAAAGTGTTACCAACCAGAGATCGGTAACACTTTTCTTGGAGCAAAGCCCGTTCAGGCCTGATGCCATCCAGTCAGGCGTCGACATGCCGAATCTGCAGGAGCGGCGCCCCGAGGCGCGGCTCCCACGGAAGATCGCTTCGGCAGCCCTATCCGATCGGCATCGGACTCAGGCCAGGCTCTTGCTCACCACTTCATAGACATCGCTGGACAACTCACCGCAGGCGAGAATGCGCTCCAGCTCGGCCTTCATCAGCGCCTGGCGGGCAGGTGCATACTTGCGCCAGCGGGTCAGCGGCGCCAGCAGGCGCGAAGCGATCTGCGGGTTGAGGGCGTTGAGGGTGATCACCTGGTCGGCGAGAAAACGATAGCCCGCCCCATCCGCCCGGTGAAAGTTGATCAGGTTCTGGTTGGCGAAGGCACCGATCAGCGCACGCACCTTGTTCGGATTCTTCAGGGTGAAGGCGTCGTGCTGCATCAGCGCATGCACACGCTCCAGACCACCCGGCAGCGGGCAGCCGGCCTGCACGCTGAACCACTGATCCATGACCAGCGGGTTGTCCTTGAAGAAGTCGGCGAACATGGCCAGGGCCTTGCTCTGCTCCTCCTGGAACGGCGAGTTGACCAGCACGGCCAGGGCCGCCAGGCGCTCGGTCATGTTGTCGGCGTTCTCGAACTGGTCGACGCAGGCTGCCAGCACTTCAGGCTGCTCGCTGAGCATCAGGTAGGACAATGCGATGTTCTGCAGGCTGCGGCGGGCGAAGTGCGCCGCCTCGGCCACGTAAGGCGTGGCCCTGGAGACGTCGCGGTTGGCCTGGTAGCGCGCCCACAGCGGCGCGAACAGCGCGTCGGCCAGCGCCTTGCGGGCGAACTCGCGCGCGGCGTGAATGGCCTCGACATCGGCCACTTCGCTGATCTCGGTGAGATAGGCCTCGCCCGGCAGCGAGAGCATTTCCGCGACCATGGCCTGATCCAGCGACTCGTCCTCGAGCAGGGTGCGCAGCGCAGCGACCAGGCGCTGATCCAGCACCAGGGCTTCGCCACGCTGGTGCTGGCCGATCAGTTCCTGCAGCACTTGTACGGACAGCTGCTGGCCGGCTTCCCAGCGGTTGAAGCCATCCGAATCGTGCTGCATGAGGAACATCAGCTGGTCACGGCTGTAGGGGAAGCTGAGCTTGACCGGCGCACTGAAGCCACGCAGCAGCGACGGCAGCGGCTTCTCGGCAATAGCCTCGAAGGTGAAGGTCTGCTCGGCTTCGGTCACCGACAAAACGCGACTGGTGCCCTGCGCCGCGCTTTCGCCCTGCAGGCGCAGCGGCAGTTCGTTGCCTTGGGCATCGAGCAAACCGAGCGCTACAGGGATGACGAACGGCAGCTTTTCGCTCTGCCCCGGCGTGGCCGGGCAGCTCTGGCGGAAGGTCAGGCTGTAGCGCTGCGCAGCGGAGTCATAGGCCTCGCTGATTTCCAGACGCGGCGTGCCGGCCTGGGTATACCAGCGCTTGAACTGGGTCAGATCGATACCGCTGGCATCCTCCATGGCCTTGACGAAATCGTCGCAGGTCACGGCCTGGCCGTCGTGGCGCTCGAAGTACAGGTCCGAGCCTTTGCGGAACAGCTCCGGGCCGAGCAGGGTGTGAATCATGCGCAGCACTTCCGAACCCTTCTCGTAGATGGTCAGGGTGTAGAAGTTGGAAATTTCCATGTACGCGTCCGGGCGCACCGGGTGGGCCATGGGGCCGGCGTCCTCGGCGAACTGGTGGGTACGCAGGTAGGCCACGTCCTCGATACGCTTGACGGTGCGCGAGTGGGTGTCTGCAGAGAACTCGCTGTCGCGGAACACGGTGAAGCCTTCCTTGAGCGACAGCTGGAACCAATCGCGGCAGGTCACGCGGTTGCCCGACCAGTTGTGGAAATATTCGTGTGCCACCACGGCTTCGACGCGCTGATGCGCGGCGTCGGTGGCAGTCTCGGCCTTGGCCAGCACACAACTGGAGTTGAAGATGTTGAGGCCCTTGTTCTCCATGGCGCCCATGTTGAAGTCGTTGACCGCGACGATCATGAAGATGTCCAGGTCGTATTCACGGCCGTAGACCTCCTCGTCCCACTTCATCGAGCGCTTGAGGCTGTCCATGGCGTGCTGCACCTTGTCGATGTTCTCCGGCTCGACGTAGATGCGCAGCGCCACCTCACGGCTGCTCATGGTGGTGAAGCTGTCTTCCACGCACCAGAGGTCGCCGGCGACCAGGGCGAACAGGTAGGCCGGCTTCTTGAACGGGTCTTCCCAGGTGGCCCAATGACGGCCACCCTCCTCGCTGCCGCTGGCAATCGGGTTGCCGTTGGACAGCAACACCGGGTAGGCATGCTGTTCGGCGCTGACCGTGGTGGTGAACCTGCTCATCACGTCCGGGCGGTCGAGGTAGAAGGTGATCTTGCGAAAGCCCTCGGCCTCGCACTGGGTGCAGAACATCGTGCCGGACTTGTACAGGCCCTCCAGTGCGGTGTTGCTTTCCGGGTGGATGCGCACGCTGCTGTCGACCACGAAACGTTCCTGGGTCGGCTGCAGGGTCAGGTGGCTGTCGGTCAGGGTGTAATCACCTTCACCCAGCTCGCGGTCATCGAGCTTGAGCTCCAGCAGTTCCAGTTGCTGGCCATCCAGCACGAGCTTCGGCAGCCCGGCACCCGCTTCGGGGTTGCGCCGCATGACCAGCTGCGCATGTACCAGGCTGTGATCCTCGAACAGCTCGAAGGTCAGGTGGGTTTCGTCGATCAGGTAGTCGGGAACCTGGTAGTCCTTGAGGTAGATGGTCTTGGATTGTTCGGTGCGCATGGCGGTGGCCTCTTCGAGGCAGCTGCAAGCTTCAAGCCGCAAGCTGCAAGGTGGTGGTCAGGCGGCGATCTCGTGGACGGCCAGCTGATAGGCGGTGTACTTGCGGATATTGATCACGCCGGTGTCGAACATCAGGTACTGGCCCTTGATACCGAGCAGGGTACCTTCGGCCAGGGGCTGCTTGTCCAGGTTGAAGCTGGTGATCTTGGCCGGATAGGCCTCGATGGGATAGCGAATCTCCAGCACCTCGGCTGCGCTCAGCGGCTGAATGGCTTGCAGGCCGAAACGCTGCTGCAGTTCGGTGATGCCCGCGCCACAGCTATCGAACAACTGCTCGCGAATAGTCAGCAGATCGACCGGCACAGCGTCGCCCTTGAGCAGCGCGCGCCAGTTGGTCTTGTCCGCCACCTGGCTGCGCAGCAGGTCTTCGACGAAACCGGACTGCTGCCGGGTAGCCACGCGCAGGATGGGCAACGCCTGGGTCGCACCCTGATCGATCCAGCGCGTCGGCACCTGAGTTGCACGGGTGATGCCCACCTTCACGCCACTGGAGTTGGCCAGGTAGACGATGTGATCGGTCATGCAGAACTGCTCGCCCCAGCTCGGTTCGCGGCAGGTGCCGGCGTCGTAATGACACTTCTCCGGACTCATGATGCAGACGTCGCATTGCGCCAGCTTCTGCATGCAGGGGTAGCAATAGCCCTGGCTGAAGCTGGTCTTGGTCCTGCGCCCACAGTGCGTGCAATGGATGGCGCCGAGGTATTCCAGGCGCAGGTGCTTGCCCACCAGCGGGTTGACCGGTACCTCGATATCGCCCAGGCGAAAGGCGTACTGCACCGGCGCGCCCAGGTGCGCCTTCATCTTGCTCAGCGAGCCACGTCCAAGTTCGGCCATCAGTGCAAGGTATCCGAGGACTTGAACAGCAGGTTCGGCACCGGCTCGGACTTGCTGCTGCACTCCTGCGGGCCCATGTAGCCGGTGCGCTCTTCCTCCGGCAGGTTCTGCACTTCCCAGGCGATCATCGCCTGCAGGCTCAGTTCCTTCTGTTCCTGGGTCAGCTTGCGGCCGTCCGGCCATTTGCCGATTTCCACGGCCAGCTTGAGGCTCTCGTAGATTTCCGGGGTGATGTTTTCAATCGCATCGAGAAAGGACGACATACAGGTCTCCAGGTAAATTGCAGGGCGGGTGAAACCCGCCAGAACTCCGCGTTGACGGGTTGCACCCGCCCTACAGTCGAATCAAGCGCTACGTCGGGCCAGCATACCGCCAAGCAGCCCGGTCAGGCAGCCGGTGAGCAAGCCGCCGACATGCGCGGCATTGGCGATGGCGCCGAACTGCAACAACTCGAAGATGCCGGTCATGCAGATCAGCAGCCAGGCCAGCATCATCACCAGCACGCCAGGCGGCAGTCGATAGGCAGCGTTCGGCGCCAGGCGCTGGTAGATCCAGCAATGCCCAAGCAGGCCGTAAAGCACGCCGGACAGCCCGCCAAACAGCGACGGCCCGGCCCACCAGTATTGGGCGAAGTTCGACGCCAGGCCGAACAGCAGGGTCAGCCCCAGCAGGCCGATGGCACCCTGGCGAAATTCGATGCGCCGCCCCAGTTCCCAGTACCACAGGCTGTTCATCGCCAGATGCAGCCAGCCGAAGTGGATCAGCATGGGCGTGATCAGGCGCCACCACTGACCGCTGCCCAAGGTGGCATCCAGATAGGTCAGATAGAGGTGCTCACCGTCGAGGCGAAAATCGACGAAGCTCAGCCAACGGATGGTGGAAAAGTTCTCGCCCGCCAGGGTCACGGCGAAGACGATGAAGGTGGCGAGCAACACCAGCGCCGTGACCGGGCTGCGCCGCAGTTGAGTGGCGAAGCTCTCGCGTACAGGGACGACGCTTGGCGGCAACTCTCCGGCGTCATCGCCCTGCGGATGACGCGCGTACAGTTCACGCACCTGCTCGGCAAGCTCCTGCCCCGGCACCCACAGCACCTGCTCGCCGCCCTCTTCCGCCACCCGGTGTGGCACGTTCAAGCGCTGCAGCAGAGCGACGAAACCACTCAAATCGCGATCCAGCGGCAAGCGCAACACAACCACTGCCGTCATCGCGGCGCCTCCAGCGGGTCGACATCGACCCAGACGAATTTACCCGCATCCAGACGCGTTTCCTGATCCAGACGATAAGCCACCAGGCGGCCACCGACCACCGCGCTGTAATCCAGGCAGGCCAGGTTGGGCCTGATCGGCGCCGGTTTGCCACGCCGCCAGTAATGGCCGACGAACAGCAACGGCTCGTGTGCGCCATACCTGAGCAGCTCGTCCTTCTGCAGCTCGGATAGCGGCGTCTGCGCAGCCATCTCCGGCAACGCATCGGGCTGGAAGACGATATCGCCGTAGGTCTGCGGATCCTCTTCCCAGAATTTGGTGCGAAAGTACGAGCGGGTGAAGCCGTCACCGCTGGTCAGCGTCAGACCGTGCGGCAAGCGCATGTCGGTGCCACGCAGCAGGCGATCGAGCGCCATGTTGGCGAAGCTGCCGGGCACGGCCGAGGCCTGCAGGAAGTGTTCGTCGATGCAGCCATCGGGAAATTGCGCCTTGAGCGGAGTGATCAGCTCGTCATCCCAGCAGGCGTGAACGACGCGAAAGCGTCCGGCATCGATAAACAACGGCATCTCGTAGAACCAGCGCAGGAATTCGCGCCACTCATGCGAATGATCCTCGAACTGTGCCAAGGTTTCGCGCATCAGGCGCTGGTGCCGTGGGTTGTGCTCGCGCACGTACTGACGGCCACTGCCCGGCGGGGCTGGCGTGCTCCACCCCAACGCATTGAACTCGTGGTTGCCCATGATGCATAACGCCTGGCCGGCGCGAACCATGTCGTGCACCAGATGCAGGGTTTCGCGGATGCCCGGGCCACGGTCGACCAGGTCACCCAGGAAGATCACCATGCGCGTCGGATGGCGCCACACGCCACCCTGGCGGCTGTAACCCAGCCGCTCGAGCAGACGTTCGAGGGTTTGCGCACAACCGTGGATATCACCGATCAGGTCATAGCCACGATGGGGGTCGAGGGACATTCAGTCCTGCCCTCCCAGGCGGCTGCCCCATCCGAGCTTGGTGCGGCAGACCTCATAGTAGTTGTGATCCAGCGGATGGATCAGGCGCAACTTCTGCGCCTTCTTGGCCACGTGCAAGGTATCGCCCGGTGCACAGGTGAAGTGGTTCTGGCCGTCGCAGGACACTTGCGGATAAATGGTCATGTCCGAGGACACCACCACCTTCAGCTCGCTGTTGCCATCGACCACGATGGGCCGACTGGACAGCGTATGCGGGTACATCGGCACCACCACGATGGCATCGAGCTTGGGATGCATGATCGGCCCGCCAGCGGACAGCGCGTAGGCCGTCGACCCCGTGGGTGTGGCGACGATCAGACCGTCGGCCTTCTGGCTGCAGACGAACTGACCATCTATATACAGCTCGAACTCGATCATCCGCGTCGACTTGCCGGGGTGCAGTACCACGTCATTGAGCGCGTCGCCCTGGCCAATGGCTTCGCCCTGACGGCGCACCTCGGCTTCGAGCAAAAAGCGATTCTCGGTCAGGTACTGGCCTTCGAGCACCTGCGCCACCTTGAGCTCCAGCTCGTCAGGGCGGATATCGGTGAGAAAGCCCAGGCTGCCACGGTTGATCCCCAGCACCGGCACCTTGTGCCGCGCCAGGGCGCGGGCGGCGCCGAGCATGCTGCCGTCCCCCCCGACGACGATCACCAGGTCGCAGACCTCGCCAAGCATCTTGCGCGAGGAGGTTTGCAGGCCGTGTCCCGGCAGCACGTCGGCGATGGTGTCCTCGAGGATGACATGCAGGTGGCGGTCGATCAGAAAGCGCTTGAGTCGCCGCACGGTTTCCAGCACCCGCGTACTACCCAGGCGCCCGATGATGCCGACATTGCGAAATTGCTCCATGGGACTCCCGCCAGACAGATAAGAAACGAAGAGGGATTATCGGCCAAAGGCCTGGGCGGCAGCAAACCAGCACTGTTACTGGGCTATGCTCGGCTCATGCACACAACCGACTCGCTCCATGATCTGCTGCTTGGCCTGCGTACCCCGGCCGTGCGTGACCTGGCCTGGGCGCTGTTCTCGCCACCCATGCTGGGTGAGACCACGAAAGTCCAGCGTCATCCGCTACAGGCCAGTTGCTGGACGCGGCAACCGCAGCGGCTGGCTGACTGGCTCGTTCAGCAGGACAACGATGCCGGTGGCCTGCATGCCTGGCTGGCGGCAAGACCGGTACGCCGCCTCGGCCTCTATTATGAGCGCCTGTGGCAGTTCGCCCTGCATGCTGCGCCAGATGTCGAGGTGATCGCCGCCAACCTGCCGATCCGCCAGAACGGCCAGACCCTGGGCGAGCTGGACCTGCTGCTGCGTGACGACGAAGGTGAACACCATCTCGAATTGGCGGTGAAGTTCTATCTCGGCACGGAGGGCAGCGA
>CAMPIF010000104.1 GCA_946886245.1 Ectopseudomonas composti
GGAGATATCGACGTGGGTGTTCTGGTCGAGATGCTGGACATGGGCTGTCAGTTTACCAGCCGATAACAGATCATCCGCATCGAGAAACATCAGGTACTCGCCTCGGGCGAGCTGGATGCCGGCATTCTTGGCGGCAGACGTCCCTGCATTTTCCTGGTGCAGATAGACGATTCGAGCGTCATCTTTCATCAACTCTACCGCAACGCCACGGGTATCATCCGTCGAACCGTCGTCGACGATGATGGCTTCCCAATTGGTAAAGTCCTGGGCTCGCAGGCTGTAGATTGCCCGAGGCAAAAAGCGTGCGTAGTTATAACTAGGAATAACTACCGATACCTTGCCCCGCTCCGTCGCTGGCAAACGATCCTGAGCCACCTCAGCCTCTGCCATTGAGCATTCGCGCCAGACCGCGGAGGGTTTTCAGGTTCCAGAAACGCCAGGGAATAGCGCGCAGCAATGCCCAGGCCAGCTCACGATCCGTACGTGCACATTTGAGCAACATCGAATTGCGAAATCTCGCACAGACCTCGGGATAGGCCGGGTGGTCGCTGAAACGTGCATAGGTCAGGAGCACGTTATCTACCATGAAGCGGTAGTTCTTGTAGGTATTGCTGTCGTGCACCCGATAGAGCGCCAGCGGCTCGCCGAGGACGTCGATGAAATACCCCGCATGGGTGATCTTCAACTCGATCATCAGGTCCTCGAGACGAACGTCGGCCTCGAAACCACCCACCTGCTCAAGGGCCTTGCGGCGAAACAGTAAAGTAGGTGCCGGCGCTCCCGGCTTGCGCCCCAGGAACACGTCCTCGAAGTCCAGACGCCGCTGCGGCAGACCGCGCGGCGCGGCGCGGGGGTTGCCCCCGGCATCGATGCTCTGGATATCTCCGGCGCAGATGCCCACCTCGGGCTTGTCGGCCATGTAGGCCACCTGCGTGGCAATACGATGCGGCAGCATGATGTCGTCGGACCCCAGAGGCGCTATTAGACTGCCCCTGGCTCGTTCGATAGTTTCGTTCAGGGTACGCGACAAGCCCTTGTTGGCCTGCACGCGGAAGTCAAAGCCATGTACCTTCTGCAGGGCCTCGATACGCGCCACGCTGTCATCACCAGAGCCATCATCAACCACCAGTAACTCGATATTTGGGTAGCTCTGCTGCACAACGCTGAGAATACTCGCCTCGATATAGGGAGCGTGGTTATAAGAAGAGATGATCACGCTGACCAGCGGATGCGGTGAATGGTTCGAGGATGTCATCACGGGTTACTCAAAATGGGTTCAAGCGCGCGCAGAAAACCCGCCAGGCCGAGGGAAGGCACACCTCAGGCCAGAGCGACTGCAATACTTCCAACAATCGATCAGCCAGGTGTGCATGGGTCATGTGCGCCTCGACGAAACGGCGGCCATTCTCGGCAATTTCCAGACCCCAAGCAGGATTTGCACGCAACCTGGCCAGGTGCCCGCGCAATTCGTCGATGTCGGAATACAGCAGCAGGTGGCGACCATCCTGCAAGCCGATAGCTGCCTCTTCGCTACCCTGGCGCCAGGCCAGCAGCACACAGCCGCAGGCCATCGCTTCGAAGTTCTTGGCCATATACTCGCCCAGGCCGACATCGGCACTGACGAAATAGCGGATGCGGTTGAGCATCTCCCGATAGGCCTGACCGGGGGCCGTACGCAGCAGTTGCAACGGCTCTTCCGACGCCAGCCTGTCGAGTAGTTGTTTACGCCCGGCATAGGCAGCACTGGCGGTTCGACCGACAAAGCCCAGCTCGATATCCCGCGTAGTCGACTCGCAGTAAACCGTTCGAGGGTCGTAACCCTTGGCAATGAAGTGAACGTTGAAGCCTTCGTCGCACAAACTCTCGGCGACACTGGCCCCGGTCACTACGACTCGTGCATTTGGCAGGTCGTTATAGAAACGGCTGAACTTACCGCGCCAGCGGGAGCCTGCCAGGTAGTTCTGACAAGCATCCTCCTCGTAAATTAGCAGTCCCGGGACTTGACGCAGAAATGCTGTCTGGCGATGGATATTTTTGAAATGCAGATCGAGCAGCAAGCGGTCGTATCGCCCCAGATCGACACTGCTTAGGTATCGGCGCAAGTTTCGCTGCTCATTCTTATCCAGCACCCTGAGCTCAAGATCTACCACTTGCCCAAGCCGCTGATAGACGCAGGACAGATCGGGCTCGCGCCCTTGGGAACTGAGCGCGAGAACCATCAGTGGTTTCAGCTCAGCCATAGACGAAGAACCTTACGGGTATAAGACAACTTGAGCAGCACCCGCCAATCTGCCCGCAATGCATCTCGGTAGTAACCACGCGCACTGTCTCGGTCACCGGCCAACAGACAGGTGCGGAAAAGCGACAGACTACGCTGCACATAGAACGCTGGCTTCAGCGCCTGGAAACGCTCATCAAGCCGGCGGGGGGAGAACACCTCGTCCACCAGCGCCAACCCACCCGCCTTGGCATGGCTGAACTGGTGCCGCAGGCTGTCATCGTGCTTGTGTATCAATGCCAGTGGCAGTGCAATCAGCGAGCAGGCGTAATTGGCCACGGCCTGTGCGAATACGGGGATATCTTCGGCACTGCGAAACTGCTCGGGGTAGCCGCCTCGCTCGAAGACCTCGCGGTGCATGACACAGGCGCC
Source organism: Ectopseudomonas composti (assembly GCA_946886245.1). The sequence goes on from CAMPIF010000104.1 coordinate 2,651, forward strand.
GTTGGACAACGCCAGGCGCTTGTCCAGCAGATAAGCACGAAGACGCTCCAAGGGTTCTGCCGGCAGATCCGTCGGCACGTGTTCACGGCGCTTGCCATCGGGCCATACGGCAATGTGCCCGCCGATCACCAGACGCGTATCCGGGTGTGCGGACAAGTGTTCCTTTAGCGCCTGCAGTGCACCAGGTGCCAACTCATCGTCGGCATCCAGGAACAGCAGATAATCTCCCGCAGCCTCCCGAATTCCCAAATTGCGAGCAGAGGATGCGCCCCCGTTGCTTTTCCGCAACACACGGAAACGCCCCGGATAGCGCGTCTGCAGTAATTCCAGCGTCGCTGCGGTGTCATCCGTCGAGCCGTCGTCGACGACAAGCAATTCAACCGAACCAGCGGATTCGGCCTGGGCCAGGACGGACTCGATCGCACGCGGCAGCACCGCCGCATAGTTGTAAGCAGGAATCACTACTGAAAGCGTAATACCCGAGCTGTTGCCTGCGACGCCCATCAAATCCCTACCTCACTCTTGGCAACCAGCCGTCCGAACGCTCTTTCTACACGCCCGACGCTGAGAAAATACATCCAAGCATTCTTTACGGCACCCAGCGAAATACGAGGCCGTACCACTGAATTCTTTCCCCAACCGGGGCGCCAACAGAAACCGTCCCGGCGCTTGCGGTACACCGTCAGTACCGGCACACCAAGGGCAGCCCCAAGATGCCCAACGCCCGAATCGTTACCAATTATATAGCCCGACTCATAGAGATAAACCGCCAGCTCACGAGCATTAGCAAAGTGAGGAATCGGAAAGGCATCGCCCAACTGCGCGCCCCACTCGGCCCGCTCCTTCGGTGAAAGCACGAACTGCGGATCGTATCCCTGCCGTTTGAGGCGGCGGGCAAGGCGCAGGTACTTTTGGACAGGCCAGTTCTTCTTCCGGTTATAGGATGTCGGGTGCAGCATTACCCGCTTGGGATAGCGGCGTGCAACATGGACATCGGGAATGCTGAAACCCGGATCACAGGACGCCTGCTCGATGGCCAATCGGGTCCGACAGAAAGCAACTGCCTGGTCAACCATGGTGACGCAGGGGTCATCAATCACCCGCATCGGCCCTGCACAGCGGGACAGCGCGCTCATCAGCTCAGCCTTTTCAGGCCCGCAGCGCTGCTCGACGCGAGCGCTGTGGTCATGGATATAGGCGGGATCGACGCGGAGCGTGCCGACGAACACGTAGTGCTTCGCCAATTGCAGCGGGTCCTGGTCAAGACCCACCACAATGCCGCCACAGTCGGACAGCACGAGGTCGTAGTCGCCTGCCAGGCTGTGTGTGTCCTCGGGCTTGGGAAACGGCAGAACGGCGAAATTCGGCAACCAGTCGGCGAAGTGTGCGAGGTGATTGCTCAGCATCGTCACACGGTAGCCGGCCCGCGCCAGGTTGTTGGCCACGACCAGATAGATCAGGCTGTCGCCCAATCCGAGAGAAGGCACCAACGCGATATGGCAGTCAGAGCGACTGACCTGCGCTTCCTCCCACGTCTGCAACATCGGTTTCTGCAAGTCCATTGCCATCCAACTATTACTCTTTCACGACAAGAATATCTTCCATGATCAGGTACTGCAGGTCGGAGCCGTAGAACATGTTCAGCGCGTCGGTCGGCGAGCAGATCATCGGTTCGCCGCGACGGTTGAGCGAGGTATTCAGCGACACGCCGTTGCCGGTGAGTTTCTCCAGCTCGAGCATCAGGTCGTACCAGCGCGGGTTGTATTCACGCTCGAGCACCTGAGCGCGGGAGGTACCGTCTTCGTGGACGACTTCGCTGACGCGCTCCTTCCACTCGTCGTTGACCTCGAAGGTAAAGGTCATGAACGGGCTCGGATGATCGACCTTGAGCATCTGCGCAGCGACGGTATCGAGCATGGACGGGCAGAACGGTCTCCAGCGCTCACGAAACTTGATCTGCTCGTTGATGCGATCGGCCACGCCAGGGATGCTCGGGCAGCCAATGATGGAACGACCACCGAGTGCGCGCGGGCCGAACTCCATACGCCCCTGAAACCAGGCCACCGGGTTGCCATCGACCATGATCCTGGCGATGCGCTGCGGCATGTCGTCGATCTTCTGCCACTTCGGTGCGTTCGGGTGACGCGCGCAGGCGGCAATGATGTCTTCGTTGCTGTAGGCAGGACCGAGATAGACGTGCTCCATCTTCTCCACCGGCACGCCACGCTGGTGCGAGACATAGGCAGCAGCGCCGACCGACGTACCAGCGTCGCCAGAAGCCGGTTGCACGAACAGTTCCTTCACCTCGGGACGGGCGATGATCTTCTGGTTGAGCTTGACGTTCAGCGCACAGCCACCGGCAAAGGCGATCTTGCCGGTCTCGCGGATGATGTCGCCCAGGTAGTAGTCCATCATTTCCAGCGCCAGCTTCTCGAACAGCGCCTGCATGCTGGCGGCGTAGTGGATGTAGGGGTCGTCGGCGATATCGCCTTCGCGCTTCGGACCCAGCCACTCGATCAGCTTGGGCGAGAAGTAGAACCCCTTGCCCTTTTCCTTGTAGCGACGCAGGCCGATGACGTTGGCGTAGTCGGTGTTGATGATCAGCTCGCCATTCTCGAACTTGGCCAGGCGCGAGAAATCGTACTTGCTGGCGTCGCCGTAGGGCGCCATGCCCATGACCTTGAACTCGCCGTCGAGCATCTCGAAACCGAGGAATTCGGTGATGGCACCGTACAGACCGCCGAGCGAGTCCGGGTCGAAGAACTCCTTGATCTTGTGGATCTTGCCGTTCTCGCCGTAGCCGAAGAAGGTGGTGGCGTACTCACCTTTGCCGTCGATGCCGAGGATCGCGGTCTTTTCCTTGAAGCCCGAGCAATGGTAAGCGCTGGCGGCGTGGGCCAGGTGGTGTTCGACCGGTTCGATCTTGACCTTCTTGGCATCGAAACCCAGCTGCTCCAGGCACCAGACGATCTTCTTGCGATAACGCTTGTAGCGGCGGTTACCCATGAGCAGCGCGTCAAGCGCACGATCCGGCGCATACCAGTAACGCTTGGCGTAATGCCAACGCGCCTTGCCGAACAGACTGATGGGCGCAAAAGGAATAGCGACCACATCGACGTCGGACGGCTTGATGCCGGCCTGCTCCAGGCAGAACTTGGCGGACTCGTAGGGCATGCGGTTCTTCGCATGCTTGTCACGCACGAAGCGCTCTTCTTCGGCGGCAGCGACAAGCTTGCCGTCGATGTATAGCGCGGCGGATGGATCATGGCTCAGGGCGCCGGAAAGGCCGAGGATCGTCAATGCCAAGGGTAAAGCCTCTTAAAAAAGCGGCTGCAGGCTTCAAGCGGCAAGCTTCAAGCAACAGCGTTCGTTATTCAGTCGCCCCGGTCGGGCACATTTACCGCCTTAACTGTTCGGTTTTGCCACCACCGATGGAAGGCGCTCGTCCAGAACCTGGTACAGCGTGCTGTCCTGCGGCCAGTTACGCAGGAAACGCGCCCGATCCTTAGCATAGGCGGGCACGAAACTACCGGCTCGGCAGTGCTGCTGCATGGCGTCCAGGTCGATCAACATCCAGCGCCCATCCTGCCACAGGATATTGCTGCCTTTGAGGTCTCCATGACTGATGCGCTCGCGCAGCAGCGCTGCAAACAGGTCATCCAGCGCCCGCAGTTCCGCCTCGGCGGGTAACTCGCCAGGCGCACAGGACGCGAAACGCGTGATTATATCCACACCCGATGCGTGTTCGGTAACAAGATAGGACCGGCGCCTGAGCCACAGGGTGCGACACTCGAGCACGGCAAGCGGCTTGGGCGTGGCGATGCCGAGAAAACTCAGGCGATTGCCCTCGCACCAGCTGTGCCAGGCGCGGCTCGGGCGCCAGAAGCGCTTGAGCCAATGCAGCATGCCCTTGATGTTGTAGCGCTTGATGACCAGTTGCCTGGCACCCTGATCGACTCGCGCAACGGTGGACGAACCACCCAGCTTGAGGGACTGCCCAGCCGCGATGGCGGCGTCAGGGTCAGCCAGCAAGGGCGCCAGCAAGGGCTCTTCCTCGCGCCGGACCACCTGCAGACGTGACGCGCCGCGCCATACGCAAAACGCCGAACAATCGCGGCCGAGCTTGCCCATGAAGTGCTGCAGACGCGAACCACGGGCCTTGGCTACCGCCTTGAGCAGAGCCTCGAACGGCAGCGCGTGCTCGCCATTGACCAGCAGGTAATGCACCAGCAGCTCCTCGATGAATGGATCGAGCGCACTCGGGAATTGAGCGAAGAACACCCCCAGATTGGCCAGCACCCTGTCTCGCGACAGGGGTTGACCCGGCGTCTCGGCACGCACGCCGCCACCGTCGATCAGATACAGGCCGTCCTGGTGACGCAGCAGGTTGTCCAGGTGCAGATCCTCTTGCCACAGGCCTTGGCGGTGGAGCCCGGCAATGGCTGCCAGCGCCTCCCCCAACACCTGCTGCCGAGCGTCGTCCAGCCACGCCAGATGGGCCACCGCCTGCCAGGAATCGCCCAGGCTTTCGGCATCGTCGAGGAACTCGAACAGCAGCCAACCGCCCTCTCCTGGCGTCGAACCCTGGGCAAGCAACTCAGGCGTCTTCAGCCCCTGCTCGGCCAGTAGCTGAACGCCGCGCAGCTCGCGGGCGAAATGCCGTTCGGCCTTATCACCGACCAGCAGCTTGGCCAGCACCTCACGCCCCTGCCACTGCGCCCGAGCGACATAGCGCTGACCGGGCAGCACCCGCAAAAGGCTGAGCAACTGGATAGACCCCGCGCCCTCCAGCTCGATCAGCAGCGGTAGCACCGGGGTACGTCCGGCATCGACCAGGGAAGCCAGCCTCATGAGCGCCCCGCCTTGTCCTTGAACCGTGCCCTGAGACGTTGCAACCAGTACCCCAACTGGCGAGCGTCACCGAGATAGGCGGTCAGGAAACTGGCCACATCGTCATCGCCCCAGGCACTGGCGCGACGCAGCAGGGGTTCCAGATCCTTGACCCGATCACGCTCGCCAAACAACAGCGGCCGGGTCTTTTCCAGGTCGATCAGCTGCGCGACGAAAGCATCGCCGCTGGCTTGAAGGAAAACATGTTTGGGATAGAAACAACCATGCACCTGGCCCTGACCATGTACGCACCGGGCCAGCACTCCGCAGGCACTGGCGATGGCATGGCGTTGCACGGCGGTCAGTTGCGACCAGCTCGGCAGGTAGCTGTCCAGATCCCGCCAACCATCCAGGGCTCGGGTCAGCAGGACGGCGCGGCGCTCGCCGCAGATGCGTCGCTCGGCATAGAACGCCGAACGCATCGCCGGAATGCCCAGGCGCTGATAGCGACAGGTATTGCGAAACTCGCGCGCCAGGGTCGGCTCACCCAGTGGACGATGCAGGCTGCGGGTCAGGTAATTGCTCTGGCGCTTGAGGTAGTAGCCGGTGCCATCGAGATCGAGCCGGTACACCGTGCTCCAGCCACCGCGAGAAGCGGTGTTGGGCTCGTCCACGGCAAACAGTTGCAGTGCCCACAGAGCCTCGAAGCTGTCCAGGCCGTGACGCTCGAGCAGCGTTTTATCCTCGCCCTCGATGAAGTCCTTCATTCTCTTCCCTCGAAGTAGCGCACGATCTGCAGGATCCGTCGCTTGTCACTGTCGTTGAGACGATCGCGACGCCGATACTGCAGATAGAAGCGCAGGCGCTGAGTGCGCGACAGGTGGTACTTGGCGACCTTGTCCAGACAAGCGAGATCCTTGACGATCCGGTAGCGCAAGAACGGTCCACACCAGAAGGCCCCAGCGGGGCAGTCGATGAGGAACAGGCGGCGCTGCTCGTCCACCAGAAGGTTGCGCCACTTGAGATCATTGTGGACGAAGTGACGGTCATGCAGCGTGCGCGTGGCCTTGGCCAACTGGCGACTGACATCGTCGACCCAGGCCCGGTCACGCAGGCGTGCATCATCCGTGGCCGCCAGGCGTGACATGTCCAGGGTACCGACGATCTCCTGAGTGATCAGTGCGCCTCGGGCGAAGGCGCCGGCCTTGCGCTCCAGGCCGTAGGCGGCGATGGGCGCAGTGGGAATGCCCCAGGTGGCGAAGTGCTTGAGATTCTGCCATTCGGCCTTGACCCGCGGTCGGCCGATGAAACGCCGCACGCCCTTGCCCGCGCCGTGATAGCGCTTGACGTAATAGCCCAGCCCATCGAATTCGACGCGGATCACGTCCGACAACGGATCATGGGTGATTGCCTCGCCCTGCAGGGAAAACACCGCATCCAGACTGGCGAAGGCTCTTGCCGCCTGCGGCGTGGCCAAGGGGGTGACGCGCCATTCACTCATGGTTCGCTCCCGGCGCGTACTTGCGTGCATAGCGAAGCAGCAGGCGATCGGCCTTGCGCTGCAGCCAGAGCAGCAGCGCCGCCTCCTCATGCAGAATCTGCCGCAACGGCCGCTCATTGCCTGCCGCAGCGAAATAGCGTTTGAGAAAGCGCAGCTTGTCACGCCGGGTCAGGCCGATATGCAGCGCCGAAAAATACAGGGCGGCCAGATCCTTGTCGCGCCAGCGCCGTGGCGTGGCACTGCGCACCTGGGCGCGGTGCAGGTCGATCACTGACAGGCGCAGGTCACTGGCCTGGATCGGCCGGTCGGTGTGCAGCAGGAAGTGGCAGATATAGCAGTCGCGGTGGTTGACCCCGGCACGGTGCATGGCGCCGGTCATCTGCGCCACTTCGCGGATCAGCGCCCACTTGAGCGCCGGCTTGGGCGGTTGCTGCGCCCAGTTGAGGCTGAGCTGCTCCAGGTCGACGGTCGGCGCCAGCTCTTCGGTGACGATGAACGAGTGCTGGCGCGCCGGATTGCTGCCACGCTCGCCGTAGGCCACGGCGGTCATGGTCGGCACACCAACCTCGGTCAGACGCTGAATGGCCTGCCACTCTTGCGCGGCTCCCAACACAGGCGCCTTGGCCGTGAGCAGGTTCTTGGCGATCTCAGCCCAGCCGATGCCACGGTGGATCTTGACGAAGTAACCGCGCCCGTCGACCTCGGTACGCAGGGTGCGGCGCCCTTCCAGCTCGCGGTAGACCTGGCCCTCGAGCGCCTCGACGGCCTCGAAGGCATCGCGGCCCGCCCACAGGCGCTTGAAGGGTTCGGCGAGGATCAGGCGCATGCAAGCCTCCCCAGCCGGCTATCCGTAGGGTGCGCCGTGCGCACCGATGACACCGTGCTGTCGACCTTGCGGTGCGCACGGCGCCCCCTACCCAAGCGACTCATGCGTGCTTCTCCGCGAGGATCACGTCAGCGGCCTTCTTCGGCATCGAATACAGGTCGGCGCTATCGGCATAGACCAGGCCGTTGCGGCTCCAGAAAGCGCGGCGCTCGGGGTCAGCCAGCATATCGGCCAACGTGCGGTTGAGATGGTCCTGCTCGAACGGCCCGGGCAGTACGCGGCCGCAATCGGCATCGGCGATGTAATGGGCATAGCCGCAGACATCGGTGACCAATACCGGCAAGCCGGATACCAGAGCCTCCAGCAACACGGTGCCGGTGTTCTCGTTATAGGCCGGATGGATCAGCAGATCGGCACCAAGCAGGAAGCGCGGAATGTCGCTGCGCCCCTTGAGGATCTGCACCTGATCGGACAGCCCCAGCGCCTTGACCTGCAGCAGGAAGGGCCTGGGATCGTCCTGGCCGATGGCGATCAGGCGGGTGCGCTTGCCCAGCTCGCGCGGCAACGCGGCCAGCGCCTTGAGGCTGCGGTCCAGGCCCTTGGTCTTGAAGCCGGAGCCGATCTGGACCAGCAGCAGGTCATCGTCACTCAGCTTGAACTCGCGGCGGAACTCGGCGCGAATGTCGGCAGCATTGGCGGGTGCCCGACGGTCAAAGGCGATGCCCGGCGGCAGCAGGTGGAAGCGCTGCAGCGGAGTCTTGTAGTGCTTGATGAACAGCGGCTGCTGCACCTCGGAGATCATCAGAATCTCGGTCTTGGAATCGGGTGCAAACACTGCGCGCTCGTAATCGGCGAAGTGCTTGTAGCGGCCCCAGCGGCGATAGATCGGGTTGCGCAGGGTCTGCGCCTTGTCCTCGAAGCAGCC
>CAMPIF010000105.1 GCA_946886245.1 Ectopseudomonas composti
CATCGAGTGCAGCGCGCCCTGCTCCAGCGCCTCACGCAACGGCTTGCCCGGCGCCAGTACATGCTCCTGGCCGACGTACTCGTCCAGGCTGGTAGCACGCAACCGCGCAGCCAGAGGCTGCGCGACGGGTTGGCGACCGAACAGATCCACGCCTTACTCCTGGATGACGTCCGCGCCTTCCGGAATGTCGAAGGTGAACAGGTGATCTTCGACCGGCTCGTTCATCTTCACATTGAGGAAAAGGATGTTGGTGCGCTGGCCGATGCTGTCGATCAGTTGCATGTCGTTGAGCACGCGATTGCGGAACGACAGGCGCAGGCTGTCGAACAGGCTGTCCTTGGCCTTGGGCTTGAGAATGAAGTCGACCACGCTACCGCCTTCCTTGTAGTCGATCTCGAAGTTTTCGCGGATCTGCGAGACATCGCCGGAGAGCAACAACGCCGGAGTGTGGGTCAGGCGCTGATCGAGCGTCTGAATGGTGACCTGCTCCAGGTCAGGATCGTACAGCCAGACCTTCTCGCCATTGGAAACCAGCAGTTGCTCCATGGGCTGGTCGGTGTGCCAACGGAACATGCCCGGACGCTTGAGCGCCAGTTGCCCTGCGGTTTCCTGCAACTGAGTGCCGCTGGCATCGAGGGTCAGCTGAGAGAATCGCGCACTGATGGTTTGCGCCTGGCTGAGCAGCTCGCTCAAGCGCTTCGTGGCCGCATCTTCATCAGCCTGGGCGGTCAGCAGGGTAAAGCTCAAAGCAGCCAGCATCAGCAGGCGAATAACACGCATATAAACCCCTTGAGTCCGTATGAGAATGGCGAGGCGACTCCGTACCTCGCACTGCTCGGCAGCACCCTGGCTGCCGTGAATCCTGTAGACCGCGAATTCAGCGGTTTATCCACGAGGCGTAACACTCAGTCACGGGATGAGCCGGGTGCAAGCACCTCGCGTGATCCGTTGGTATTCATCGAGCTGACCACGCCAGCCATTTCCATCGCCTCGATCATGCGTGCGGCGCGGTTGTAGCCGATCTTCAGCTTGCGCTGCACGGCAGAAATGGAAGCGCGACGGCTTTCCAGCACGAAGTTGACGGCTTCGTCGTACAGCGGGTCTTCCTCGCTGCCCTCACCGCCTTCACCACCGCCACCTTCGAAGCTGCCGCCACCCTCTTCGGCGCCGGCGAGAATGTCTTCGTTGTAATCCGGCGCACCGCGCAGCTTCCAGGCTTCGACCACACGATGCACTTCATCGTCCGAGACGAAGGCGCCGTGAACACGAATGGGCAGGCTGGTACCCGGTGGCATGTAGAGCATGTCACCGTGGCCGAGCAACTGCTCGGCGCCACCCTGGTCGATGATGGTGCGCGAGTCGATCTTGCTCGACACCTGGAACGCCATGCGCGTCGGGATGTTGGCCTTGATCAGACCGGTGATCACGTCAACCGAAGGGCGCTGGGTCGCGAGAATCAGGTGAATCCCCGCAGCCCGTGCTTTCTGCGCGATACGCGCGATCAGCTCTTCGACCTTCTTGCCGACGATCATCATCATGTCGGCGAATTCGTCGACCACCACGACGATGGTCGGCAGAGGCTTGAGCAGCGGCGCTTCGTCGTCCATGTTTTCGCGACGGAACAGCGGATCGGACAACGGCTCGCCGGCCTCGATGGCATCCTTGACCTTGCGGTTGAAGCCCGCCAGGTTGCGCACGCCCATTTTCGACATCAGCTTGTAGCGCCGCTCCATCTCGGCAACGCTCCAACGCAGGGCGTTGGCCGCCTCCTTCATGTCGGTGACGACCGGGCAAAGCAGGTGCGGAATGCCTTCGTAGATCGACAACTCGAGCATTTTCGGGTCGATCATGATCAGTTTGGCGTCTTCCGGGCTCGACTTGAACAGAATCGACAGAATCATCGCATTCACGCCCACCGACTTACCGGAACCGGTGGTGCCCGCCACCAGTAGGTGCGGCATCTTGGCCAGATCGGTGATCACCGGTTTACCGCCGATATCGTGCCCCAGCGCCAGGGTGACCGGCGACTTGGCATCGTCATATTCGGGCGTCGACAGCACTTCGGAGAAGCGCACGATCTGGCGGTTCTCGTTGGGAATCTCGATACCGACGGTGGTCTTGCCTGGAATGACCTCCACGACCCGCACACTGGTCACGGCCAGCGAACGCGCCAGGTCCTTGGCCAGGTTGGCAATGCGGCTGACCTTGACCCCGGCGGCCGGCTGAATTTCGTAGCGGGTGATCACCGGGCCAGGATGGATCGAGTCCACCGCGACCTCGACGCCAAACTCCTTGAGCTTGATTTCCAACAGGTGACCGACGCCCTTGAGCGATTCAGGCGAGTACTCGACCTTCTTGGCTTCCGCCGGGTCGAGCAGGGAAATCGGCGGCAAGGTACCTTCCACCGCGCTGTCGACGAACAGTGGCGCCTGCTTTTCCTTCTGCACGCGCTTGCTCGGCTCTGGCGCCTTGGCCACCGGCGGCGCGATTACCGGCGCAGGACGCTTCTCGCGCTCGCTCATGTGCTTGCTCAGCGACTCTTCGCGCTCGAGCAGGCGCTCCTTGACCTTGGCCTGCTCACGACGATCCGACACCACGGGCGCAGCCACCTCGGTGACCCGCTCGTCCAGCTCGCGCAACTGAATTTTCATCTGCTTGCGCTCGCTACGGGCATTCCACCAGCCGGTGATGGCGCCGTGGATCAGCTCGATCAGATCGAGGGTGATCTTGCCGGTCAGGTCCATCACGCGGAACCAGGACAGGTCGGTGAATACGGTCAAACCGAACAGGAACAGCGCCAGGAACAACAGCGTACTACCCTGCACGTTCAGCGCATGCACGGCCAGATCGCCAAGGCTGGCACCGAGCATGCCGCCACCGGAGCCCTGCATGCCGGCATCCGCTGCGAAATGAATGTCGCCCAGCGCAGCGCCGGAAAGAATCAGGAATACCAGACCGATGCTGTGCCAGGAAAATAGCCAGCCGTTCCAGTGCCAGGGTTGATTGCGCGTGCGGAACACCTGCCAGGTCTTGGCGGCCAGCAGGAGTGGGAAGATGTAGGCGAAATAACCCAGCGCGCCGAACAGTGCACTGGAGAGCCAGGCGCCAATGCTGCCGCCGGCATTGATGATGCGCTCGACCTGCACACTGTTGTCCCACGCCGGGTCGGCGACGTTGTAGGTCAACAGTGCCATCAGCAGATACAGGCACATCGCGCCCAGGGCGATCAATGCGCCTTCCTTCAGACGATACTGAAGCTTCTGACGCCAGTCGGTAATCTGGGTGGTGGAATTCTTCAAAACAGCCATTTCCTGCGCCCTTGGCGCGTCCATCTGAGGGTTAACCGCGAAGCGGCCTATTGTAGGGCCAGCCTGACGCCCAGGCCAATTGCCAAGCTCCCGCAGCCACCCCGCTTCGGTGTAGCATAGCCGCCAGCAGCTTCCATGCGGCTCAATTGGAGCACGCATTCTCTTTTGTGACAAAGGCTTATGGGGTTTTTTTATGAGCGAAGTCAAGCATTCCCGCCTGATCATCCTGGGTTCCGGCCCCGCCGGTTACAGCGCCGCCGTTTATGCCGCACGCGCCAACCTCAAACCCGTGGTCATCACCGGCATCCAGCCTGGCGGTCAGCTCACCACCACCACCGAAGTGGACAACTGGCCGGGTGACGTCGAAGGTCTCACCGGCCCGGCACTGATGGAGCGCATGCAGAAGCACGCCGAGCGCTTCGACACCGAGATCATCTACGACCACATCCATACCGCCGAGTTGCAGAGCCGCCCCTTCGTGCTCAAGGGCGACAGCGGCACCTACAGCTGCGATGCACTGATCATCGCCACCGGCGCCAGCGCCCAGTACCTTGGCCTGCCGTCGGAAGAAGCCTTCTCCGGCAAGGGTGTCTCCGCCTGCGCCACCTGCGATGGCTTCTTCTATCGCAACCAGGTGGTCGCCGTGATCGGTGGCGGCAACACCGCTGTGGAAGAGGCGCTGTATCTGTCGAACATCGCCAAGGAAGTGCACCTGGTGCACCGCCGCGACAAACTGCGCTCGGAGAAGATCCTGCAGGACAAGCTGTTCGACAAGGTCGAGAACGGCAACATGCGCCTGCACTGGAACCACACCCTTGACGAAGTGCTGGGCGACCAGACCGGCGTGACCGGCATGCGCCTGAAAAGCACCCTCGACGGCAGCACCAAGGAACTGGCTCTGGCTGGCGTGTTCATCGCCATCGGCCACAAACCCAACACCGAGCTGTTCGTCGGCCAGTTGGACATGCATGACGGCTACCTGAAGATCAAGGGCGGCAGCGAAGGCAATGCCACTGCCACCAGCATCGAAGGCGTGTTCGCCGCTGGCGACGTGGCCGACCACATCTATCGCCAGGCCATCACCTCGGCCGGCGCAGGCTGCATGGCCGCGCTGGATGTCGAGAAGTTTCTCGACGGCAATTGATGGACAAGGGCGAGCGCCAAGGCTCGCCCTCCCCTCCTCCGCTGGACAAGCGCACATGCTGACCTGGCTGCAACGTGACTCACTGCAGTTTCCGCCACTGGCAAAAGCCATGCGTGAACCCAACGGCCTGCTGGCTGCTGGCGGCGACCTCAGCGCCGACCGCCTGATCAGCGCCTACCGCCACGGCTGCTTTCCCTGGTTTCAGGATGGCCAGCCGATTCTCTGGTGGTCGCCTGACCCGCGCACCGTTCTGCTTCCTGATGAGCTGCACGTTTCCCGAAGCCAGGCCAAACTGCTGCGCCAGCAGCGCTATCGCGTCACCTTCGACCAGAACTTTGCCGCCGTCATACAGGCCTGCGCCGAGCCCCGCACTTACGCCGACGACACCTGGATTACTTGCGACATGCAGGAGGCTTACCTGCAGCTGCACCAGCGCGGCATCGCCCACTCCGTGGAAGTCTGGCACGGGGACGAACTGGTCGGCGGGCTTTACGGCCTGGCCATGGGCCAGCTGTTTTTCGGCGAATCCATGTTCAGCCGTGCCGACAATGCCTCCAAGGTGGGTTTCGCCACGCTGGTCGGCAAGCTGCGAGACTGGGGCTTCGTCCTCATCGATTGCCAGATGCCCACGCAGCACCTGCACAGCTTCGGCGCCAGAGCCATACCGCGCGCCAGCTTCGCCGCGTATCTGCAGCGTCACCTCGATCTGCCCAACGGAGCAGACTGGCTCGCCTAGTCGATCTTCTCAGCCTGGCTTACACTCCTTGTCAGGCTTCTCAGAGACACCGCCATGACCGAGCTGGCCCGCCTGAAGTTCTATGCCACTCAACCCCATCCATGCAGCTATCTGCCGGAAGAGCAGGCCACCACCCTGTTTCTCGACCCCAGTCAGCCCATGGATGTGCTGGTTTATGCGGAACTTTCGGAAATGGGCTTTCGCCGCAGCGGCGACCATCTCTACCGACCGCATTGCCAGCAGTGCAGCGCCTGCATTCCTGCGCGCATTCCTGCTGCACGCTTCACACCTAACCGCCAGCAGCGACGCATCCTCAAGCGCAATGAAGACATCGTCGTTCGCTGCGTGCGCCCGGCATTCACTGAAGAGTATTACGATCTCTACGTGGGCTATATCGAGCAGCGCCACGCTGACGGTGACATGTATCCACCGAGCCGCGACCAGTTCTCGACCTTTCTGATTCGCGACCTGCCGTTCTCACGCTTCTATGAGTTTCGTCTGCAGGGCAGACTGGCCGCCATCGCAGTCACTGACGTTCTGCCAAACGGCCTGTCGGCGGTCTATACCTTCTATGACCCCACCGAAGAACGCCGCAGCCTGGGGCGATTCGCCATCCTCTGGCAAATCGGCGAGAGCCAGCGCCTGGGGCTGGAGGCCGTCTACCTCGGCTACTGGATCAAGAATTGTCGCAAGATGAACTACAAGACCCAGTACCGCCCCATCGAACTCTTCGTCAATCAGCGCTGGACACTGCTTACCTAGCCCCTCTGCCACCCCCAGCCAGCTCGACACTCCAAGCCACTTGGCGCAGCCCCCTGTTTTCGGGCACAATGCACGCCGCTTTTGCCTGGCGCCAGTTGCACCGGGCCATTTCCTGGATACCGAGGGCTTTACTGCATGTCGAAAGAAGACAGCTTCGAAATGGAAGGCACTGTCGTCGACACCCTGCCCAACACCATGTTCCGCGTGGAGTTGGAAAACGGGCACGTCGTTACCGCGCACATCTCCGGCAAGATGCGCAAGAACTACATCCGCATTCTCACTGGTGACAAGGTGCGCGTTGAGCTGACACCTTATGACTTGAGCAAGGGCCGCATCACCTACCGCGCCCGTTAAGCCAAGCACCAAACGAAAACGCCCGGCATATGCCGGGCGTTTTCGTTGGTTCACTGCAAGCCACCCGGGCTTTCAGCGAACCTGAGGCCATTCGATCAGGCGACTTCTGCCGCCGTCTCGAACTCGAAGCTGGGCTCGCCATCCTTGACGTCGATGTGTACCACACCGCCATGCTCGGCCAGTTCGCCAAAGAGGATCTCCTCTGCCAGCGGACGCTTGATCTTGTCCTGGATCAAACGCGCCATCGGCCGCGCGCCCATCATCACATCGTAACCACGCTCGGCCAGCCAGCCGCGCGCCGCATCGCTGACTTCCAGCGTGACGCGCTTGTCTTCCAGCTGCGCCTGCAGTTCGGTGAGGAACTTGTCGACGATGCTCTTGATGGTCTCGTGACTCAGGCGGCCGAACTGGATGATGGTGTCCAGGCGGTTGCGGAACTCCGGCGTGAAGCTCTTCTTGATGACTTCCATGGCATCAGTGGAGTGATCCTGCTGAGTGAAACCGATCGACGCACGCGAGGCGGTTTCCGCACCGGCGTTGGTGGTCATGATCAGGATCACGTTGCGGAAGTCCGCCTTGCGCCCGTTGTTGTCGGTCAGCGTGCCGTGGTCCATGACCTGCAGCAGCAGGTTGAAGACTTCCGGGTGCGCTTTCTCGATTTCATCGAGCAGCAATACGCAGTGCGGCTGCTTGGTGATCGCCTCGGTCAGCAGGCCGCCCTGATCGAAACCAACGTAACCGGGCGGTGCACCGATCAGGCGCGACACGGTGTGGCGCTCCATGTACTCGGACATGTCGAAACGCACCAGCTCGATACCCATGGCCTTGGCCAACTGCCGTGCGGCCTCGGTCTTGCCCACACCAGTAGGACCGGCGAACAGGAAGGAGCCGACCGGCTTGTCCGGCGCCTTGAGGCCCGCACGCGACAGCTTGATCGCGGTTGCCAACGAGTCGATGGCGGCGTCCTGACCGAATACCGTTAGCTTGAGGTCGCGCTCCAGATTACGCAGCAGCTCCTTGTCGGAACTGGACACGTGCTTCGGCGGAATGCGCGCGATCTTGGCGACGATGTCCTCGACCTGCGCCACCTCGATACGCGCCACACGCTTTTCTTCCGGCTGCAGGCGCTGGTAAGCCCCCGCCTCGTCGATCACGTCGATAGCCTTGTCCGGCATGTGGCGGTCGTTGATGTAGCGCGCAGCCAACTCGGCCGCTGCACGCAGGGCTTCGTCGCTGTATTCGATGTGATGGTGCTGCTCGAAGCGCGCCTTGAGCCCCCTGAGGATACCCACGGTATCCTCCACGGAAGGCTCGACCACGTCGACTTTCTGGAAGCGCCGCGCCAGCGCGCGGTCCTTCTCGAAGATGCCGCGAAATTCCTGGAAGGTGGTCGAACCTATGCAGCGAATCTCACCGGACGACAGCATCGGCTTGAGCAGGTTGGATGCATCCATCACCCCGCCCGACGCCGCACCCGCACCGATGATGGTGTGAATCTCGTCGATGAAGAGGATGGCATGCGGCCTTTTGCGCAGCTCGTTGAGCAGCGCCTTGAAGCGCTTCTCGAAGTCGCCGCGGTACTTGGTACCGGCCAGCAATGCACCGAGATCCAGCGAATACACCACGCTATCAGCCAGCAGGTCAGGTACCTGCTCGTCGACGATGCGCTTGGCCAGGCCTTCGGCGATGGCAGTCTTGCCGACACCGGCCTCACCCACCAGCAGCGGGTTGTTCTTGCGCCGGCGAGCGAGAATCTGCGCAACGCGCTCGACCTCGTGCTCGCGGCCGACCAGCGGATCGATACGCCCCTGACGAGCCAACTCATTGAGGTTGCTGGCGTAGGCATCCAGCGGATTACCGGAAGCGGAGGACTCGCCGCCCTCGTCATCCTGCATGTCCTGATCATTTTCGTGCTGATCGCCATGCCCAGGCACCTTGGAGATGCCGTGGGCGATGTAGTTGACCACATCGATGCGGGCCACGCTCTGCTGCTTGAGCAGGAACACGGCCTGGCTTTCCTGCTCGCTGAAGATCGCGACCAGCACGTTGGCGCCGGTCACTTCACGCTTGCCGGAGCTCTGCACATGGAATACCGCACGCTGCAGGACGCGCTGGAAGCCAAGCGTTGGCTGCGTTTCGCGGTCTTCATCATGCTGAGGAATCAGCGGCGTGGTGGAGTCGATGAACTCCTGCAGATCATGGCGCAGCTTGTCGAGGTTGGCCCCACAGGCCCTTAAAACGCTGGCCGCCGCTTCATTGTCCAACAAGGCGAGCAGCAGATGCTCGACCGTCATGAATTCATGACGCTTGGCACGGGCCTCCTTGAAAGCCAGATTGAGGGTGACTTCGAGCTCTCGATTCAACATAGCTTCACCTCATACCCAAGTGGCCGGCGTTAACCGTCCTTCTCTATTTCACAGAGTAGCGGATGCTGGCACTCGCGCGCGTACTGGTTGACCTGCATTGCCTTGGTCTCCGCAATATCACGGGTGTACACACCGCACACCGCACGCCCTTCTGTATGGACGGCCAGCATGATCTTGGTCGCCAGCTCCCGGTTCATGCCGAAAAACGTTTCGAGCACTTCGACGACGAAATCCATCGGGGTGTAGTCGTCATTGAATAAGACCACCTTGTACATCGGTGGTGCCTGCAATGCTGGCTTGGATTCCTGAACAGCGATACCAGAGGAGTCATCCTCATGCTCTGCCGGGTGATCCTGATTGAATGTTAGTCGAATCTGGCTACTTGCATGCATGCTGAGATCAGAGGTTCAAGGCCGGGCGAACAGGGATGCTAGAGGGAGTTTGACTGAGTTCTCAGCCATCCGCCGTATAGCCTTGACTAACGGCAAAAGGGTGTTACAACAAATGAATACCCACTGGTGGGTATCAGGGATTCCACGCCTTCGCCCAGCCTGGTCGGTTATCGCGCGGAATCGAAGTGGATGATACCCCAGAGATGGAGTCCTTTGCAGAGGGATATCAGCATGCTCAGCGGTAAGGTCAAGTGGTTCAACAACGCCAAAGGCTATGGATTCATCCTGGCCGACGGCCGAGATGAGGACCTGTTCGCCCACTACTCGGCTATCCAGATGGACGGTTACAAGACACTAAAGGCCGGCCAGCCGGTCCGCTTCGAGATCGTGCAAGGCCCCAAAGGACTGCATGCCATCAATATCAGCGCGGTTACCGCCAACCAGGACGCCCCCGTGGCCGTACCCCAGGCGCAAGATATCGCGAGCACTGTCGAAGTCTGAGTCTGCTGCAGCCACAAAAACGCCGGGAGCGTTTTTGCGCGCAAGCCCCGAAGGGCTGAAGCACATGGAGGTGCTGAACACCAAAAGGCCGGTCATATGACCGGCCTTTTTTCATGCTGTCGATCAGTGAACGGGTCACATATGGCTGATCATCGCATCGCCGAACGCGGAGCACGACATCAGCTTCGCACCCTCCATCAGGCGCTCGAAGTCGTAGGTCACGGTCTTGGCGGCGATGGCGCCGTTGGTGCCCTTGATGATCAGATCGGCCGCTTCGGCCCAGCCCATGTGACGCAGCATCATCTCGGCGGAGAGAATGACCGAACCCGGGTTGACCTTGTCCTGACCGGCATACTTGGGCGCCGTGCCGTGAGTCGCCTCGAACATGGCCACCGAATCGGACAGGTTGGCGCCGGGCGCGATGCCGATGCCGCCGACTTCGGCCGCCAGGGCATCGGACAGATAGTCGCCATTGAGGTTGAGGGTGGCGATCACGTCATATTCGGCCGGACGCAGCAGGATCTGCTGCAGCATGGCGTCGGCGATCACATCCTTGACCACGATGTTCTTGCCGGTGCGCGGATTCTTGAACTGCATCCACGGGCCACCGTCGAGCAGCTCGGCAGCAAACTCTTCGCGGGCAATCTCGTAGCCCCATTCCTTGAAGGCACCTTCGGTGAACTTCATGATGTTGCCTTTGTGCACCAGGGTCACCGAGCTGCGGTCGTTGTCCACGGCATATTGCAGCGCCTTGCGCACCAGGCGCTTGGTGCCCGCCTCGGAAACCGGCTTGATGCCGATACCGCACATGTCGGTGAAACGGATCTTCTTGACGCCCATTTCCTCGGTGAGGAATTTGATGACCTTCTCGGCCTCGGGGCTGCCAGCTTTCCACTCGACACCGGCGTAGATGTCCTCGGAGTTCTCGCGAAAGATCACCATATCGACGTCGCCCGGCTTCTTCACCGGGCTTGGCACGCCTTCGAACCAACGCACCGGGCGCAGGCAGACGTAGAGGTCGAGTTCCTGGCGCAAGGCCACGTTCAATGAACGGATACCGCCACCCACCGGCGTGGTCAGCGGGCCTTTGATCGAAACCACGTAATCACGTACAGCCTCGAGGGTTTCTTTCGGCAGCCAGGTGTCC
>CAMPIF010000106.1 GCA_946886245.1 Ectopseudomonas composti
CACCAGGAAATAGCCCTGGGTACCGGCGGCGAAGATCAACATGGCGATGCTCGCGACGATAAAGATCACCACGCCGTGCCAGAAGTCCACGTCGATCAGCAGCAAGTCGGTGTTGAAGATGAACAGGAACGGCAGCGCCGCGGTGTCCAAGGGCGATCCGATCAAGACCGGTCTGGTGGCGTTCTACTACAGCCTGCGCACCGCGGCGGCGGCGAACGAGGCCAGACCGACCGGCGGGGTGACGTCGGCCATGATGCCGAAGTAGAAGACGAACAGGTGCACCGCGATCAGCGGCACGATCAGACCATTCTGCTGCCCCAGCGCCACTACCACCGGCGCCAGCAGGCTGGACACCACGATGTAGTTGGCGGTGGTCGGCAGGCCCATGCCAAGAATCAGGCTGAACACCGCCACCAGCAGCAACATCAGCAGCAGGTTGCCCATCGACAACAATTCGACCAGGTCGGCCAGCACCAGGCCCACGCCGGTCTGCGACACCGCACCGACGATGATGCCGGCCGCCGCCGTGGCGATACCGATACCGATCATGTTGCGTGCACCGGCGATCAGGCCTTCGCGCAGATCGACCACGCCATCGATGAAGGTGCCATGGTCATGACTGCCATCGCGGCGCATCCAGCTCAGCAGCGGGCGCTGGGTGAGCAGGATGATGATCAGCATCACGCTGCCCCAGAAGGCCGACAGGCCGGGAGACAGGCGCTCGATCATCAGGCACCAGACCAGCACCACCACCGGCAGCAGGAAGTGCAGACCGGACAGCAACACGGCGCGGGTCTGCGGCAGCTCTTCCAGCGGCGCATTGGGGTCTTCGGCAGGCAGCACCGGCACGCTGGCAGCGACCTTCAACAACGCCAGATAGACCACCGCGAGCAGGACACCGATCACCGGCAGGGCATACTCGCCGAGCGCCGGCTTGAGCCAACCGAGGCCGTAGTAGACCGCCAGCGACAGGCCGCTGATCAGCGCTGCACCGAAGGCAAAACCGGTCAGGCGACGCAGCCAGGGCTTGGGCTGATGCCCGCCGATGGGCTGCAGGCCGAGCTTGAGCGCCTCCAGGTGAACGATGTAAAGCAGCGCGATATAGGAAATCGCGGCTGGCAAGAAGGCGTGCTTGATGATCTCGACATAGGGCATGCCGATGTACTCGACCATCAGGAAGGCTGCTGCGCCCATCACCGGCGGCATGATCTGGCCGTTGACCGACGAAGCCACCTCGACCGCACCGGCCTTCTCCGACGAGAACCCGGTGCGCTTCATCATCGGAATGGTGAAGGTGCCGGTGGTCACCACGTTGGCGATCGACGAGCCGGAGATCATCCCGGTCAGGCCGGACGCCAGCACCGCCGCCTTGGCCGGGCCGCCACGGAAGTGGCCGAGCAGGCTGAATGCCAGTTGGATGAAGTAATGTCCGGCACCGGCCCGCTCGAGCAGCGCGCCGAACAGCACGAAGAGGAACACGAAGCTGGTGGATACGCCGAGAGCGATACCGAACACGCCTTCGGTGGTAATCCACTGGTGGTTGGCCAACGCAGTGAAGCTGACCCCACGGTGCGCGAGCAAGCCCGGCATGTAGGGACCGGCCAGGCTGTAGACGAGGAAGACCAGAGCGATGATCGCCAGGGGTGGGCCAAGCGCACGGCGCGTCGCTTCCAGCAGCAGAGGAATACCGATGCAGGCGGTAACCAGGTCACCCGTGGTCAGGCTGCCAGGGCGCAGGGCCAGCTGCTGGTAGAAGATGAACAGATAGGCGGCACTGGCAGCGGGACCAGGCCCAGGGCGATATCCATCAACGGCACACGATCACGCGGCGAGCGCTTGAACGCCGGATAGGCGAGAAATGCCAGCAGCAGGGCAAAAGCCAGGTGAATGGCGCGGGTCTGGGTATCGTTGAGGACACCAAAGCCGAAGATGAACGGCAAAGGCGAGGCGATCCACAGCTGGAACAGCGACCAGAGCAAGGCAAGGCCGGTGATCACCTGAGCCATCAGGCCGACGGGCATACGCGCGCCGACATCCTGGGCGATCAGTTCCTCGGTGGAGAGTTGTTTTTCGGCCATAGGGGGGAACACCTACGTTGTCATTCTGATAAAACGGCGAGCCCCTCACTGACGGAGGGGCCCGGTTTCCTGACCCTGTTAGCGGGTCTCTAGGCACGCAGTTTACCTATACAAACTCAACTGCGCCCGTTTTAGCGCTCAGCCAGGTTATCTCCACCCGACCTAGAGCCAGCCTTTTTCCTTGTAGAAACGCAGCGCTCCTTCGTGCATCGGTGCCGTCAGTCCCGCACTGATCATGTCCTCGGCGCGCAGATCGGCAAACGCCGGATGCAAACGCTTGAAGCGTTCCAGGTTATCGAATACCGACTTGACCAGTTGATAGACGACCTCGGGATCGACCTTTGCCGAGGTGGCGAGTACGGCCTTGCCGCCAATCGACGCAATAGGCTCGGTGACCCCGGGGTAGAGGCCTGCTGGAATATCTGCCCGGGTGAAATAACTGGCCTCGGCCAGGAGTTTGTCGACACCCGGACCGCTGACCGGGATCAGGCGCGCATTGACCGTGGTCAGCGCTTCCTGGATGGCACCACTGGGATGGCCGACCACATAGGTGATGGCATCCAGATTGTTGTCCCCCAGCGCAGCGGCCATCTCTGCCGGTTTCAGCTCGGCCGCGAGCGCGAAGTCGGACTTGCTCCAGCCATTGGCCTGCATCACCTCATCGAAGGTATCGCGACTGCCCGAACCTGGCACCCCGATGTTCACCCGCTTGCCCTTGAGGTCCGCGAAGCGCTGGATGCCACTGTCGGCACGAGCGACCACGGTGAGGATCTCGCTCTGCAGCGAGAAGACCACGCGCAGGTCCTCGACAGCACCGTCCCTGTCGAAAGGCGCCTGTCCCGTCAGCGCCTTGTTCTGGTGATCGGACTGAATGAAGCCGAAGTCATAGTCACCACTCCTGATCGATGCGATGTTGCTGACGCTGCCCGCCGAGGAAGGTGCGTTGCACTTGATACCATGCTCGGCACCACTGCGGTTGAGGAAACGGCAGATCGACTGACCTGCGGTGTAATAGACCCCGGTCTGCCCACCCGTGCCGATGGTCACGTAACGCTCTTCGGCGACAAGAGGGCTGGCCAACAGGCTGCTACCCAGCACGCACGCCACCAGACCCATGATTCGATGTTGCTGCATATCAACGTCCTCGTATTTTTGTTTTTCGAACGGTAAATGGGCCGTCAACGCCGGCACCATCGATGGAACCAATGCGGCAGTTACGCGGCCTTACGCACCGCTGTCACCATGATCTCGACCCGTATATCGGCGCTGGCCAGACGCGCCTCGACCGTCGCACGTGCCGGCGCGCAGCCGACCGGCAGCCAGCGGCTCCAGGCATCGTTCATGGCGGCAAAATCCTTTTCGATGTCTTTCAGCCAGATCTGTGCGCTGAGCAGATGAGCACGATCCGACCCGGCCTCGGCCAGCAGGGCGTCGATCTTGTCCAGCACCTGGGCCGTCTGCCCCGCGACATCCTGGGTGCGGTCGGTCGGGACCTGGCCGGAAAGAAAGATCAGGTCGGAGAAAATCGTCGCGCCGGACAGGCGGTCGTTGGTCTGAATACGTTGCACGGACATGGCAAACTCCTGCTGTTATGAGTGTTCGGGGCTCTCAGGACGCCAACTGCATGCCATCGAGAGCGATCGCCGGTTGTTGCTGGCCTATCAGTTGAGTCAGTACCTCAGCGCTGCCACAGGCCAGGGTGAAGCCCAGGCTGCCATGGCCCACGTTCAGCCAGAGATTGTCGATACCACTGGCCCCCAACAGCGGCGTTCCCTCCGGCGTCGCGGGGCGCAGTCCTGCCCAGGTTTCGGCAGCAGCGTAATCGCCCGCCCGAGGAAAGCTGGCCTGGGCAAGCTGCCGCAATGCTGCAAGCCGATCCGGGTCTGGCGTGGCATCCCAACTGCCGATATCGACCATGGCGGCAACCCGCAAGCGCTCGCCCAGGCGGGCGTAGACCACCTTGTTGTCGTAATCGGTGACGTTGGTCTCGGGCCCCGCAGCGCGGTCGGCCAACGGCAAGGTGAGGCTGTAGCCCTTGAGCGGGTAAATCGGCAGTCGCAACCCCAGCGGGCGGAGCAATGCCACACTGCCGACACCTGCAGCGACCACCACATGGTCGACCGCCAGCTCCTCGTCTTGCAGAGACACAGCCCTCACCCTGCCGCGCTCCAGGGGTATTGCGGTGACCCGCTGTCCGGCATGCAGGCGGAACGAGGGGTTGCCGCGCAGCTTGCGCAGCAACTGCCGGCAAAACTGATGACAATCGCCAACCTCGTCGCCAGCAGCGAAGATTCCACCCCGGAATCGTCCGGCCAATCCTTCCAGCGCGGGCTCCAGTGCAAGACACTGGTCGGCGTCGAGCAGGCGTTGATGTGCCGATTCCCCGATTGCACTGCGCGCCTTGTTCCAGCTCGCCGCGTTGCGGTAGATCACCAGCTTGCCATTGGCGCGCCAGGAAAAATCGTCCAGCGACTGATGCTCACGCCAGTCCTGCAATACCGACTGGCTATATAACGCCAGGCGCAGCAGGTGCTGGCCATTGCGCTGGTTCACCGAGCGGCGGCAGGCCAGCAGGAAGCGCAGGCACCATTGCCACTGATGCGGGCTCAGGCTGGGGCGAAATCGCAGCGGGGCATTGCCCTGCAGCATCCAGGACAGCGCCTGCAGCGGCACGCCGGCATCGGCCAACGGCGAAACGTAGCGATAACTGAGCTGGCCGCCATTGGCGAAGCTGGTCTCCAGCGCCACTTCATCACGCTGCTCGATCAAATCGACCCGATAACCCTGGCGAACCAGGGCATAGGACGTGGTCAGGCCTATCACGCCCCCACCGATAACCGCGACCCGCATCATCCATCTCCCACCTCTGAATGTGACTGAGGGTAGGGATGCGTGGAGCGACCGACCAATGAAAAGATAGTGGCAGCCCATAACCCCAGGTTATGCTCCAGCAGGTCTCGCGGGAACACGAACGAATCATGCGCCTACGTCATATCGAGCTGTTTCAGGCGGTCTTGCAAACCGGCAGCCTCACGGCTGCAGCTGAGTTGCTGCATATATCGCAGCCGGCCGCCAGCAAGATTCTCCAGCATGCGGAACAGCAGCTGGGCTTCGCACTGTTCAGCCGCGTGCGCGGCAAGCTGCTCCCCACCGCAGAAGCGCGAATCCTGCAGCAGCAGACCGAGCGACTGTCCGCCGAACTCCAGGATCTGCGTCGGCTATCGGCCAGTTTGCGCCGTGGAGAAGAACGGGCATTGCGCCTCGTCTGTACCCCCACTCTGGCGCAGACCCTGCTTCACGATGCAGTGTGCGGCTGGCGCGCCGAGTTTCCACAGACCCGCTGCGCCCTCTCGACCCAGCACACCAGTGAAATCGTTCAGGCTCTGTTGCTACGCGAAGCCGATCTCGGCCTGACGCTGCAGCGCGTCGAGCACCCGGATCTGCATACGGAAGTTCTGACCCAGGGAAGGATGATGGCCATCGCGCCGCCGGGTTGGTGGAGCGACGGCGCGTGCACGACACCGATACGCCTGCAGAGCATGGCCGGCCTGAGCCTGATTGGCCTGGACACGCGGGACGCGCTGGGCGGCCTGTTACGTGGACACATCGAGGAGCTGGAGCCGCCTGCACGTATCGATATTTCGGTACAGACCTACCAGTTGGCCCGCATGCTGGTGGCGGCAGGACAGGGACTGGCCCTGGTCGATCCGTTTACTGCGCTGTCTGGCAACCTGGGCGACGTCCAGGCCCGGCCACTGGAACCCAACATCCCGGTAACGCTGTACGTGCTGCGGCGTGTCGACGAAACACCCTCTGCAGCTCAGCAGGCCCTGCTGAAGCGTCTGCAGAGACTGGCGATCGATCTGCTTGAAGAACAAGGCTGAGTCATGCCCCTGAAAACAGAAAACCGCGGCCGAGGCCGCGGTTTTCTGTCAGCCGAAAGCTGGCTTACAGCCAGCCGCGTTCCTTGTAGTAACGCGCGGCGCCCTCATGCAGCGGGGCAGTCAGACCGACCTTGATCATGTCGGCTTCCTTCAGGTCGGCAAACGCCGGGTGCAGGCGCTTGAAACGATCGATATTTTCGAACACCGACTTGACCAGTTGATAGACCACTTCCGGATCGGCCTTGGCGCTGGTGGACAGCACGGCCTTGCCGCCAATGGACGGGGTCGGTTGATCGTTGCCCTTGTACAGGCCGCCCGGGATATCGGCCTTGGTGTAGTAGGTCTTATCGGCCAGCAGCTTGTCGATCTCGGCGCCGGTCACCGGAACCAGAACGGCGTCGGTGGTGGTGGTGGCTTCCTGGATCGCGCCGTTGGGATGACCAACGAAGTAGGTCATGGCATCGATGTTGTTGTCACCCAGAGCGCTGGCCTGCTCGGCCGGCTTCAGCTCGGCAGCCAGGGCGAAGGCAGAACGATCCCAGCCTTTGACGGCCATGATCTCTTCCAGGGTGTCACGCTGACCGGAACCCGGGTTGCCAACGTTGACGCGCTTGCCCTTGAGGTCATCGAAGCTTTTGAT
Organism: Ectopseudomonas composti; assembly: GCA_946886245.1. The sequence continues at coordinate 6,603 of CAMPIF010000106.1, forward strand.
GCTGGCATCACGACGGGCAAGGATGGTGAACACTTCGCTCTGCAGCGAGAACACCGCGCGGATGTCGCTCATCGCACCTTCAGCCTGGAACGGTGCAGCACCGTTGAGGGCCTTGAACTGGTGGTCGGACTGCATGATGCCGAAGTTGAATTCGCCGCTGCGAATGCCATTCACGTTGGCCACACCGCCGCCACTGGCCGGCGCGTTGCACTTGATGCCGTGCTCAGCCGAGCCACGGTTGAGGAAGCGGCAGATGGACTGACCGGCCACGTAGTAGACGCCGGTCTGGCCGCCGGTGCCGATGGTGACGAATTTCTCTTCGGCCTGTGCCATGCCACTCAGGGCAGTACCCGCGAGCGCGGCGGACAGGACCCATGCCAAGGATTTGCCTTTCATGGGATATCTCCTTTTTTCTGTTGTTTTGAGCGAGCGTGCCTTGTGAGCGACGTCCGGGTGGGAAGTCTAACCGCTTGCGGCGATTATGCACGCCTTGTCGAACAACCTGTCGTAACTCCTTGTGTGAGGCACGGGCTATCGCCTCCCCCCGGCATTGGGCAGAATCGGCCAATGTCGAACGTCCTTCACGAATCATCGCAGGCCTCGGTCAGCGCCAGTCTGACCCAGGCCGTGCTGCATGCAGCCAGCCGCCTCGGCCTCGATCGCCAGGCTTTGCTCGGTGCCTGCAACCTGGTTGATGAGCAACTGGCCGATCCCGACGCACGTATTCCCTTCAGTGCCCAGCAAAGCCTCTGGCAGGCACTGGACACCCGTCTGCAGCACCCGGAGCCCGGCCTGCTGCTGGGGCGCAACCTGACGCCCGGCCCCTTCAGCGTACTCAGCTACCTGCTGCAGAGCAGCGCCACCCTGGGCGATGCGCTGAACGCCGCACTGCGCTACCAACGCCTCGGCGGCGAGGGCGGCGAACTGCATATCGAGACGCGCGACGACAGCCTGTTGCTGCTGTATCGCCCATTGCATCCGCAGCATCCGGCGACCCGCATTCGCGTACTGGCGATGATGGCCTGCTGGGTGCAGATGACCAGGCCGCTGCTCGACGACTTCCATCTGCTCGGCGCGCAATTTCGTCACGCTGCACCAGACGACCTTGCGCCCTATCAGGATGTGTTCGCCTGCCCACTGCAGTTTGCCAGCGACGACTACGCCATCGCCCTGCCCCGCGCTTTGTGTCAGGTGCCCCTGATCCAGGCCAATCCGCCGCTGCAGCAACTGCTGCGCCAGCATGCCGAAACCCTGCTCGCCCGCCTGCCCAGTGCCAGCCTCGGTGCGCGGGTCATCGGCCTGCTCGGCGAGCAACTGGCGCACGGCGAGCCCGACCGCGCCAAACTGGCCCGCGCATTGAACGTCAGCGAACGCACCCTGCAACGCAGGCTGGCCGAAGAGGGCTGCAGCTATCAGCACCTGCTGGCCGACACGCGCCGCCAACTGGCCGAACAACACCTGCGCGATGGACGCCTGCCTGCGGCGGAAATCGCCCTGCTGCTGGGCTACTCCGAACCCAGCGTATTCTTCCGCGCCTTCCGCCAGTGGACTGGCCTGACTCCTGGCGAATACCGCGCCCGGCACGGCACTGGCTGAGTCGCAGACTCACACTGCGCAGCGCTCGCAACCATCATGGTCCCGCGTTCCGATCCGCCGATCAGCCAGCCCATCACCCCTGTCGATGATGACTATGCCTGGGCCTGGCGTGCGCGACATGCAGCCGAGGCGTTAGAGTGGCCGGCCATGCAATGAGGAGACTCCCCATGAGCCGACTGGCCTCCGTCAAGCTCTCCACCCTCGACCTGGCGCCGATTCGCGACGATGGTGATGCCGCTCAGGCCCTGCACAATTCGCTGGCGCTGGCCCGCCACGTCGAGCGCCTCGGCTTCGAGCGTTTCTGGGTGGCCGAACACCACAACATGGACGGCATCGCCAGCTCCGCCACCTCAGTGCTGATCGGCTATCTGGCCGCCGGCACCTCGAAAATCCGCCTGGGTGCTGGCGGCGTGATGCTGCCCAACCATGCGCCGCTGGTGATCGCGGAACAGTTCGGCACCCTCGCCACGCTCTATCCCGGCCGTATCGAACTGGGCCTGGGCCGCGCACCCGGCGCCGATCAGTACACAGCCCATGCCCTGCGCCGTAGTCGCGATGGCAGCGCCGACGACTTCCCCAATGACGTCGAAGAACTGCAAGCCTACCTCGGTCCGCGTCAGGAAGGGCAGCGGGTGATCGCCATGCCCGGCGCGGGCACCAATGTGCCGATCTGGCTGCTCGGCTCCAGCCTGTTCAGCGCCCGGCTGGCCGGCATGAAGGGTTTGCCTTATGCGTTCGCCTCGCACTTCGCGCCGCGCTACATGCACGAGGCGATCCGCATCTACCGCAACCACTTCCGCCCCTCGGCGGTGCTGGACAAGCCCTACGTGATGCTTGGCGTACCGCTGCTGGCGGCCGACAGCGACGAGCAGGCGCAGTACCTGGCCACCTCCGCGTTCCAGCGCATCCTTGCGCTGATCCGTGGCCAGAGCCTGGTGCAGCGCAAGCCGGTGCCCAGCATGGACGGTCTGTGGCTGCCGCACGAGCGCCAGGCCGTGGGCGAGTTCTTCGGCCTGGCCACCATCGGCGGGCCGCAGACGGTGCGCCAGCGCCTGGAACAGCTGCTGGAGCAGACCGAAGCGGACGAACTGATCTTCACCTGCGACATGTACGACTTCGCCGACCGCCTGCACGCTTTCGACATCCTTGCCGAGCTGCAACACGGCTGAACGCGAACTTGTACGCGTGACAGCCCTCTGAATCAGAACAGGCCGCCAGACCGGTGGCCCCGTTCATTCGATGGGAGACGCACATGAAGAAGACAGCTTCGGCCCACTGGCAAGGTGGCATCAAGGACGGCAAGGGCACCATTTCTACCGAAAGCGGCGTCCTCAAGGACTCGCCCTATGGTTTCAACACCCGCTTCGAAGGCAAGCCCGGCACCAACCCCGAGGAGCTGATCGGCGCTGCTCATGCCGGTTGCTTTTCCATGGCACTGTCCAAGGAGCTGGGCGACGCCGGCATGACCGCCGAGAGCATCGAGACCAAGGCGCACGTGACCCTGGACAAGGTGGAAAGCGGCTTCGAAATCAGTGCTGTGCATCTGACACTGCGCGCGAAGATCCCGGGCGCCGAACGCGCCGCCTTCGAGAAAGCCGTGGAAGCTGCCAAGACCGGCTGCCCGGTGTCCAAGGTACTGAACGCCACGATCACCCTGGAAGGCATACTCGAAGCCTGACCTGGCACCGGCGGCGCACCCGATCTCAGCGGAGTGCGCCGTGCGGGTCAGACCCGGCCTAGATGGCTGTCCCGCAGCGCAGCACCTCGCCACGCGCCAGCACATTGCGCTGCTCGTCATACAGCCAGGCCTGGGCTTTCATCAGCTGTTGGCGCGCCTCGATGCGATAGCGCTGACCTGCAACGAAGCCGTCATAACGCAAGCGAATCTCGCAGGTCATGCGCAACGGCTCGCCCTGCATGCCAATCGACCCGCCGCTACTTACCTCGAACTGGAAGCGTGTTTCCAGCTCATGCTGGCCGGGTGTCACCTGAAAGTAGCGGCCATCCGGCCAGCGCTTGTCATCCAGGCGGTCGGCCATCAGCAGGGTATCGGCGCTGGAATACAGCTCGACCCAGGCCTGCTGCGGGTCGGGCTTGGGCAGGGGTGAAGCACAGGCCCCGAGCATCAGCAGGGCGGGAGCGAGAAACAGGGCGCGCATGGCGACCTCCACGATAGGGTTCAGACACCAGCCTACATCGGGAGGCGGGCAAAACCGAGGCGAAACGGCGTATTCACACGCAGGGGGCTGGAGACAAGCAACGCGATCAGCTAGCGTGACGGCATGCCCAACGCCTCTGCTAAAGACCTGCTGCGCCACTGCGCGGTTCCCCTGCTCGCCCTGCTGCTGGGCGGCTGCTCGACCCTCGACTACTACGCCCATCTTGGCCAGGGCCAATGGCAGCTGCTGCAGGCACGCCAGCCCGTCGAACGCCTGCTGCACGACCCTGCTACCGAACCCGAGCTGGTCAGGCGCCTGACGCTGAGCCAGCAGGCGCGGGAC
>CAMPIF010000107.1 GCA_946886245.1 Ectopseudomonas composti
CTTCGGGATCTGCCAGCAGGCCCAATTCCTGCGCCAGCGCCAGCGCGCTCTGCAGCGCCTGCGGGTCGTCATCGTCATCGACGTAGCGCGCCAGCATGATGCGCAGCAGGCGCGCATTGCCCTCGCAGCGCTCGGCGTAACGACCGAACCAGTAAAGATTCTCCACCACGCGCGAGGGCAGGAAGGGGTCGCTGCGCACCAGGTCGGCAGTACCTATGGTGCGTTGCGTCTGCCAGGGCTCGCCGACGCTCTGCCGCGTGCCGAGCACCCAGGTGTCCTTGCTCGCCCCGCCGCGCTGCATCGACACCACCTCGGCATCGGCCTCTGCGGCCACGCGGGTCAGGCCCCCGGGCATCACCCGGTAGCCATCGGCACTGGCCACGGCGAACACGCGCATACCGATGGCCCGTGGCTGCAAACCGCTGCCATCCCACACCGGTGCCTGTGACAGCTTGGCCCGCGCTTGCGCGACATAGGCGTAGGGGCGTGCCTGCAGGCGTTCAGCCAGCCTGGCGCGCTGCGCCTCGTCGAGATCGCGGCCAAACACCGGCATGAAGCTTTGCGAGGGAAAGGCCGGGCGCACCAGCAATTCGTCGAGTTTTTCCAGCGCCTCGTCCAGCACCGGCGGCTCGCCGCACCACCAGCTGGCAATGGACGGCAGCAAGAGTTCCTCGCCGAGCAGGTGCTCGCTGATCGCCGGCAGAAAGCCCGGCAGGCCGGGCGATTCCAATACACCGCTGCCCAGGGCATTGGCCACCAGCACGCGGCCACGGCGCACGGCTTCGAGCAGGCCAGGCACGCCGAGGGCGGAGTCGGTGCGCAGCTCCAGCGGGTCGCAGTAGTCGTCGTCGAGGCGGCGCAGCACTGCATGCACGCGGCGCAGGCCGGCCAGGGTCTTGAGGTAGAGGGTGGCGTCGCGCACGGTCAGGTCGCTGCCTTCGACCAGCGGATAGCCCAGCTGGCGCGCCAGGTACAGGTGTTCGAAATAGCTTTCGTTGAAGCGCCCCGGCGTCAGCAGCACCACCAGCGGTGTTTCGCCGCCGCTTGGGGCCTGACGCGCCAGGGTGTCCTGCAGGGTACGGAAGAAACCGGCCAGGTACTGCACGCGCAGGTCGCGGTACAGTTCGGGGAAGGCGCGCGAGACGATCTGCCGGTTCTCCAGCGCATAGCCGGCCCCGGACGGTGCCTGGGTGCGGTCGGCGGTGACCCACCAACGGCCGTCCGGCGCCCGGGCCAGATCCACTGCATACAGGTGCAGCCAGGTGCCGCCCGGCGCCTGCATGCCCTGGCACGGCCAGAGGAAGTTGTTATGGCCGAATACCAGTTCGGTGGGCAACAGCCCTTCGGCGATCAGTTTCTGCGGGCCATAGAGGTCGGCCAGCACGCGGTTGAGCAGGGTCGCGCGCTGCGCCACACCAGCGGCGATCTGCTGCCACTCGTCAGCCGCAATCAGGTTGGGTAGCAGGTCCAGCTCCCACGGCCGGTCGGCGCCATCGGGGTCGGCGTAGACATTGTAGGTAACGCCATTCTCCTGGATCTGCCGCGCCAGCATGGCTTCGCGCTGCGCCAGGTGCTCGGGGCGGCTGCGTGCCAGTTGCTCGTAAAGGCGGCGCCAGTGCGGGCGCACGTTGCCCTTGGCGTCGAGCAGTTCATGGTAGGCGCCGTTGGGCAGCGGGTAATCGGCTAGCAGGTCGTGCATGGCAGGCTCGGCAGTGGCAAGGCGGTGCAACGTGACGCTGGTTGATGTGCCGCATCCGTGAGAGACGCTTCAGCGGCGACCGTTCGCGGCTAAAGCCCCTCCCACAGATGGGATCAAGGTCAAATTCGACGCAGATCCAGGGTCATCGGCAGTTCATTATTATCCATCGGCTGCCCGACAGGGCGCTTGCCTGGGCTGTGACCCAATCGGAAGAAGCGCGCCAGGCGCCGGCTCTCCGCCTCGTAGGCATTGACCGGCAGGCTGTCGTAGCTGCGACCGCCGGGATGCGCCACATGGTACTGGCAACCGCCCAGCGAGCGCTGCATCCAGGTGTCGACCAGATCGAATACCAGCGGCGCGTGCACGCCGATGGTCGGCTGCAGGCAACTGGCCGGCTGCCAGGCACGAAAGCGCACGCCACCGACGAACTCCCCAACCTTGCCCGTCGGGCGCAAGGGCACCGGCACACCGTTGCAGGTCAGCACGTAGCGATCCGGCGCCATACCACATACTTTCACCTGCATGCGCTCCAGCGACGAGTCGACGTAGCGTACCGTACCGCCGGTAGCGCCCTCCTCGCCCAGCACGTGCCAAGGCTCCAGCGCCTGGCGCAGCTCCAGATCGATACCCTTGACGGCAAAATCACCGGCCTTGGGAAAACGGAACTCCAGATGCGGGGCGAACCACTCGCTGCGCAGGCGATAGCCGAAGGCGCCCAGCTCTTGCAGCACGTCGGCGAAATCCTGCTCGATGAAATGCGGCAGCAGAAAGCGGTCGTGCAACTCGGTGCCCCAGCGCACGAGCTTCGCCGGCTGGTAGGGCTCCTGCCAGAAACGCGCGATCAGCGCGCGCAGCAGCAGCTGTTGGGCCAGGCTCATCTGCGCATGCGGCGGCATCTCGAAGGCGCGCAGCTCGAGCAGGCCGAGACGGCCGCTGGCCGAATCCGGCGAGTACAGCTTGTCGATGCAGAACTCGGCGCGATGGGTATTGCCGGTGACGTCCACCAGCAGATTGCGCAGCAGCCGGTCGACCAGCCATGGCGGGCAGTCGCGGCCCGGCTCGGGCATCTGCGCAAAGGCGATCTCCAGCTCATACAAGGCATCGTTGCGCGCCTCATCCACACGCGGCGCCTGCGAGGTCGGGCCGATGAACAGGCCGCTGAACAGGTAGGACAGCGACGGGTGGTTGTGCCAGTAACTGATCAGGCTGCGCAGCAAGTCGGGGCGACGCAGGAAGGGCGAATCTCCCGGCGTGGCGCCGCCGAGGACGAAGTGGTTGCCGCCGCCGGTGCCGGTGTGGCGCCCGTCGATCATGAACTTCTCGCTGGACAGGCGCGACTGGCGCGCCGCCTCGTAGAGAAATTCGCAGCGTTCGACCAGTTCATCCCAGCTTGCGGCCGGGTGGATGTTGACCTCGATCACGCCCGGATCGGGCGTGACGCGGAAGAACTGCAGGCGCGGGTCCAGCGGCGGCTCGTAGCCTTCCAGCAAGACCGGACAATCGAGCTCGGCAGCCACGGCCTCGATGGCCGCGACCAGCTCCAGGTAGTCTTCGAGATGGCTCAGCGGCGGCATGAACAGATACAGACGACCCTCGCGCGGCTCGGCACAGAGCGCGGTGCGCACGATACCGGCAGCCGACTGCCCACTGGCCGGCCGCGCGCTCTGCGGGCCGCTACTGGCGCCGCGCCAGACACCGCGCAGCTGACGCTGGATCTGCGCCGGGCTGGGCAGCGGCGGCAACGCCTGGCTGGGGTCGACCGGATTGACGTAGGGGTAGTCGGCCTGACTGACCCAGGGCATGGAATCCAGGGGCAGGCGATAGCCCAGCGCCGAATCGCCGGGCAACAGACGGCAATGCTCGTCACGCAGGAACCAGCGCCCACTTTGCCAGCCCTCGCCGACCACCTGACGGGCCAGCGGCAGCACGTGACCGACCACCGCATCGAGCCCCTGATCGAACACCTTGCGCAGGCGCTCGCGCTCCAGCGGATCGCTCAGGCGCGGATCGTCCGGGGTCACGTTGTCCGGCAGCTTGCGCTCGCGCCACAGGTAGTAGAACCAGTCTTCATAGGCGGGAAAAACGTTACCGCCGTCCACGCCCAGACGGTCCGCCAAGGTGGCGAGAAAGCGCGCGGCCGTTTCTGCCGTAGCGCCATAGCCACGCTTCTCATCGGCCAGCAATTTGGGGTCATGCCACAGCGGTTCGCCATCGCGGCGCCAGAAGCAGTTCAGCGACCAGCGCGGCAACTGCTCGCCGGGGTACCACTTGCCCTGGCCGAAATGCACCAGCGCCTTGGGCGCGTAATGGCTGCGCAGGCGGTAGAACAGGTCGGCCGCCAGGCGGCGCTTGTTCGGCCCGAGCGCGGCAGTGTTCCACTCGTCGTCATCGGGGTAATCGAGGGCAACGAAGGTCGGCTCGCCACCCATGGTCAGGCGCACGTCGTGCTTGTGCAGGTCATCGTCGATCTGCCGGCCCAGCGCCTGGATCGCCTGCCACTGTGCTTCGCTGTAGGGCTTGGTGACGCGCGGCGCCTCCCACACGCGCTCGACGCTCATCAGGTGCTCGAATTCCACCTCGCACTCGTCCAGCCCGCCGGTGATCGGCGCCGCCGAGGAAGGCTCCGGGCTGCAGGCCAGCGGAATATGGCCTTCGCCAGCGAACAGGCCTGAAGTCGGGTCGAGACCGACCCAGCCGGCGCCGGGCAGATACACCTCGCACCAGGCGTGCAGGTCGGTGAAGTCCTTGTCGGTGCCGGAGGGACCATCGAGGGCTTTGACGTCAGCAGTGAGCTGGATCAGGTAGCCGGAGACGAAGCGCGCCGCCAGGCCCAGGTGACGCAGCAGCTGCACCAGCAGCCAGGCCGAATCACGGCACGAACCGGCGGCCAGCTCGAGCGATTGCTCGGGCGTCTGCACGCCCGGCTCCATGCGGATCAGGTAGCGGATATCGGCCGACAGGCGCTGGTTCAGCTCGACCAGAAAGTCGATGCTGGCCACCGGCTCGCGGGAAATGCCGGCCAGGTACTTGGCGAACAGCGGCGTGGCCGGCAGCTTGACCAGATACGGCGCCAGCTCGCGCTGCTCGCCCTCGGTGTAGGCGAAAGGGATGCGCTCGGCGTAGGGCTCGAGGAAGAAGTCGAAGGGGTTGAACACCGCCATCTCGGCGACCAGGTCCACCTCGACCTTGAACTCGCGAGTCTTCTCGGGGAACACCAGGCGCGCCAGGTAGTTGCCCTGCGGGTCCTGCTGCCAGTTGATGAAGTGCTGACCCGGCTCGATCTTCAGCGCATAGGAAAGGATACGTGTGCGGCTGTGCGGTGCCGGCCGCAGACGTACGACTTGTGGCCCAAGGTTCACCGCACGGTCGTAGCGGTAGTGGGTGACATGGTGCAGCGCGACATGAATCGACACGGCGGCCTCCTGCTAGCCTGGACGATACTCAGTGCAGCGCAAGACTTATGCCAGAGACAACCCGCTTGTTTCCCAGCGTGCCGCGCCCCGCAAGCCCCTTATCGGGGCATTACCTGCACCAAGCTCAGATGGACGCACAACTATAGAGCAGGCGCCGGCAGCACTGATGACAATCACGCGCGACTTCAGCATTCGCCATCGAGGCTGGCGATCCAGCGGTCGATCACCTCCAGCCCTTCGCGGTGGGAGGTGGAACGCCCCAGCTCGGGCATCATGATGCTGGGGTCGGTGCTGTGCAGGCGGAAGCTCAGCACCGACTTTTCCGGCGCACCGGGATGAATGTCCACCAGACGATCACCGGAGCCCTTGCCCGCAGCCACCGGCTGCTTGCACAGGCCATAGGCGATGCTCAGCGGCGTAGCCGGATCGAGATACAAACCTGAGGTACGCCCCGGCCCTTCACGGTTATGGCAGTGCGAGCAGTTGGCATCCAGATAACTGCGTGCCTGATGCTCCAGGCTCTCCCCTTCACGCGGCGCGCTCCACAGGGCATTGCGTGGAACGCTGGCCATGTCAGCCGGAACACCCTGCAGCAAGCCGATACTCTGCCAGTGCAGCAACTGGTTGGCCGCGCCCTCGGCGTAGGCGAAATCCTTGTTCAGATGACGCGCCTTAGGCCCCAGGGGCTGTACACCCTTGCCGGCCTGCTCCTCGTGACACCCCGCGCACTGGTTGGCATCGGGCACCTGATAGTCGACCGCCAGCATCTCGCCCGCTTCATCATGCAATTGCAGATCGAAGCTGGCGCCTGCCCAGTCCAGCGTGGCCTCACGTTGCGCCTCGTCCCAGACATAAGGCAACGCGACCCAGCCCTGCTCCTGGCGCAGCAGGATGCGCGTCTCGATCAGCCGCACCCGCTTCAGCTCCACCGCCTCGGCACCCTGCTGCTCGCTGCGCTGCAACCGGCCCCGGGCATCGATCGGGTAGTAGAAGGTTTTGCTCAGCACGGTGCCAACGGGGTAATCGAAGCGTGCTTCGGCATAGCGAGCCTGGCTCCCTTCGGGCAGCCAGATGGTACGCAGCTTGTGCGCATGATCGGTGAACAGCGGCGTGTTCAGATCGTAGGGCTGTACACCGTAGGCAGGTTGCAACTGGCCGTCACGCTCCTGCAGCACACCCCAGGCGCTGAGCTTCTGCGGATAGTCCTCACTGCTGGGCAGATACAAGGGCGTGCGCGCTTGCTCACAGGCGCCGAGCAGCACGGTGGCAAGCAACAGCCAGGCGTGCTTCATGCTCACTCACCTGCCTCGGCCAGGGCTGCGCGCAGCTCGACGACAGGAAGACGGGGCAGCTCGCAGCGATGTGGCTCAATGTCCGTGCTGATGTTCTTGTAGCCGCCGGGGCCGTCGACGTTGACGATGCCGGCATCACCATTGTCGATGCAGATGGCCAGTTCCACCGGTAGTTTGCCATCGACCAGCTTTTCGGGGTTCACGTAGCCGTCCCAGAGGATGTCCGGCAGGCGGCCATTGAGACCGAACCTGGCCAGCCTCAGCGCTTTCAGCTCGAGGTTATCGGGGCTGTCGCCGCCCGGTCCGAAGCGGTTGCCATGGATATGAATGGCCTCCGGGTAGGGATCGAAGTCCGCCTCGGTGGAGAGGTCGGTGTAACCGGTGCTGAAGTAGCTGCTGACGATGACGTTGGCGGTGCGGTGGTCGCCAATATCGTTATCGAAGATCTCCACCTTGTCGTTGGAGTTGACCAGCACGCCAGAGCCCGCCGGGACACTGGCGACCGGCGTGCCCTGGTGGCCGAAGTTCCTGTGGTTGTTGCTCTCGACCTTATTGCGGTAGACCCGTGTGGTGTGACCGGGCTGCGGCAGGTTGGGCATGTTGAACACCAGGATGCCGCCGGTATTGCCGGTGGCGACGTTGTCATAGACATCGGCGCCGATGGTGTTCTCGATCTCGATGCCGGCGACGTTGCGCTCGGCACGGCTGTTGCGCACCACCACGTTGCGCGACTGGCCCACATAGATGCCGGCGTCCGAAGCACCGATGGCCACCACGCCGTCGATCAGCACATTCTCGGTCTGTACCGGATAGATGCCATAGGCACCGTTCTCGGTCGCCGGGCCATTGGTCCACTCGGTGCGCACGCGACGGATGATGATGTTCTGGCCGCCGACCACCTTGAGCGCATCGCCCTTGGTATCCTCCAGCGCCAGGTCCTCGATGGTGAAGTCGGAGGCGTCCACCAGCAGCCCTTCGGCGCCGGATTTCTGGCCCTTGAAGTTGAGGATGGTCTGATCCATGCCAGCACCGCGCAATGTCACGCCACTGACCTTGAGACTCAGGCTGCGGTCGAGCTGCCAGGTGCCGGCGGGAATCTCGACCACCTCCCCCGGCTTGGCCTTGATCAGCTGCGTCTGCAGCTGCTTCTGAAAGTCGAGATTGGCCGCGGGCGGCGCTTCGCTCTCCCCGCATGCCGTCAGCAGCAAGGACAGAGCAATAACCGAGGGAGCAGCAAGGCGCATGATGGGACTCCACTGTTGTTTTTATATTATGGAACTATAGTGCCAAAAAATAGACAAGCCAACCCTCACAAGCAACACCATGAACCCAGGGGAGATGCTTGCAGCCCCCACCGGGAAGCAACAGACTACGAGCACTTTCGCAGCCCAAGGACAGGCCGCCATGCACACCCTTGAACGCATCTATCCCTTGAAGATGGATGAACGCCTGGCCGCCGACTTGGCCACTCTCGACTTGCACATGCAGCGCTACGCATTCGCCAGCGACTCGCTGGCAGGCTCACGTGTGCTCGACATGGCGTGTGGCTGCGGTTATGGCAGTGCATTGCTGGCCGAGCGGCATCCGGACAAGCAGATCACCGGTATCGACATCGATCCCGAAGCCATTGCTTATGCGAAGGCAAATTATCAACGACCCAACCTGAGCTATCAGTGCGCCAATGCCGAAACCTTCGCCGATAGTGCAGGCTTCGACAGCATCGTCAGCCTGGAAACCATCGAGCACTTGCCGGACCCGCTGCGCCTGGCAGAAAACCTCGTACGACTGCTGGCCCAGGGTGGCCGTATCATTGCCTCGGTGCCGACCACACCGACACTCGACGGCAACCCGCATCACCTGCATGACTTCAGCCCGGCCAGCTTCGCGCGCCTGTTCAGCCGCCATGGGCTGCGCCCGCATGAGCGTTTCGAACAAATCCAGCGCTGGGAGTTTTCCGGGCTATTCAAGAAGTCGGAGAAAAAGGAGGCACGCCAGCATCGCTCGGAAGGCGTCGGCAATGCCGTACTGGCGTATTACCGCAGCCACCCGTTTTATCTGTTCAGGCGCTTGTGGTCGATCCTGCGCTATGGCCCGAGCAATCGCTACCTGACGTGCCGCTTCAGCACGGACTGAGACAAGCCGCAGGTCACGGCGACGATGGTGGGCTGAAGCCCACCCTACGAGGCGCTGGCCAGGGCTTCTGAAACGAAAACGCCAGCGCAGTGCTGGCGTTTTCGTGAGTGCTGCTGAGGTTCAGCGCGGCACTGCGGGCTTCTTCCCAGGCTTCTTGCCCTTGCCTTTACCGGCGCCAGCACGTTCACGCGCGGCTTGCTGGTTACGCGCCTCAGCCGCCGCCTTGGCCTGCTCACGCTTGTCCCAGGGCTTGCTGCCATCACTGCCACGCGGCGGCAGCCCCGTATGTTGAGTGAGAATCTTGCCTGCATTACCCGCCTTCTTGCTACCGACCGGCGTGGAGTTCTTGCGCCGCGCACTCTGGTAGCCATCGTCAGCAGCTGGCTGGTTAGCCGGAATCAGTTGATGCTTGGCAGGGCCGATCAGATCACTGCGCCCCATGCGCGTCAGCGCCTCACGCAGCAACGGCCAGCCTTTCGGATCGTGATAGCGCAGAAACGCCTTGTGCAGGCGACGCTGCTGATCGCTCTTGACGATCTCGACGCCGTCGCTCTTGTAGGTGACCTTACGCAGCGGGTTCTTGCCCGAGTGATACATGGCGGTGGCCGTAGCCATCGGCGAGGGGTAGAAGGCCTGTACCTGGTCAGCACGGAAGCCGTTGCGCTTGAGCCACAGGGCGAGGTTCATCATGTCCTCGTCGGTGGTGCCCGGGTGCGCGGCGATGAAGTACGGGATCAGGTACTGCTCTTTGCCCGCTTCCTTCGAGTACTTCTCGAACATCCGCTTGAACTTGTCGTAGCTGCCGATGCCCGGCTTCATCATCTTGTTCAGCGGGCCTTCTTCGGTGTGCTCCGGGGCGATCTTCAGGTAGCCGCCGACATGGTGGGTGACCAGTTCCTTGACATATTCCGGCGACTCCACGGCGAGGTCGTAACGCAGCCCCGAGGCGATCAGGATCTTCTTCACTCCCGGCAGCGCACGGGCCGAACGGTACAGCTGGATCAGCGCCGAGTGATCGGTATTGAGGTTGTCGCAGATGCCGGGGAATACGCAGGACGGCTTGCGGCAGGCGGCCTCGATCTCAGGGCTCTTGCAGGCGATGCGGTACATGTTCGCGGTCGGCCCGCCGAGGTCGGAAATCACCCCGGTAAAGCCCGGCACCTTGTCGCGGATCTCTTCGATCTCGCGGATGATCGACTCTTCCGAGCGGTTCTGGATGATCCGCCCTTCGTGCTCGGTGATCGAGCAGAAGGTACAGCCGCCGAAGCAGCCGCGCATGATGTTCACCGAGAACCGGATCATTTCGTAGGCCGGAATCTTCTCCTTGCCGTACGCCGGGTGCGGCACGCGCGCATAGGGCATGCCGAACACGTAGTCCATTTCCTCGGTGGTCATGGGGATGGGTGGCGGGTTGAACCACACGTCCATCTCGCCATGCCTCTGCACCAGCGCGCGGGCGTTGCCCGGGTTGGTTTCCAGGTGCAGCACACGGTTGGCGTGGGCATAGAGCACCGGGTCGTTACGCACTTTCTCGAACGACGGCAGACGGATCACCGTCTTGTCGCGGGTCATGCGCGGGCTGTCGAGAATCTGCACCACCTTGGCTTCGTTGGGGTCTTCGACCTCACCTTTGGCCTGCTCGATGGCACAGGCCTCGGTGTCCTGCGTATTGACGTAGGGGTTGATGATCTTGTCGACGCGGCCCGGACGGTCGATACGGGTGGAGTCGACCTCATACCAGCCTTCGGGTGTGTCACGACGGATGAAAGCCGTACCGCGTACATCGCTGATGGTTTCGACCTGCTCGCCACGCGACAGTCGCTGGGCGATCTCGACCACCGCGCGCTCGGCATTGCCGTAGAGCAGGATGTCGGCGGTGGCGTCCATCAGGATCGAACGGCGCACCTTGTCCTGCCAGTAGTCGTAATGGGCGATACGGCGCAAGGATGCCTCGATGCCGCCAAGCACCACCGGCACGTGGCTGTAGGCCTCCTTGCAGCGCTGGCTGGAGACCAGGCTGGCGCGGTCCGGGCGCTTGCCGGCCAGGCCGCCGGGCGGATAGGCGTCGTCGGAACGAATCTTCTTGTCG
>CAMPIF010000108.1 GCA_946886245.1 Ectopseudomonas composti
GAATACCGCACCCTCAATACGAATCTTTGCAGTCGAGCCGCGAACTCCGGCTTTCGCCTGCAATTCTTCAAAGTCAGCCTCAAGGGCGTCGGTGTACCCTGCGACTGAGCCTGCTGCAAAGCACGAGAGAAACCATGAGCCAAAACAACGAGCAAGAAGACGAAGACTTCGCCGAAGCCACCCTGATTCAGGCCATCGAAAACCAGTTGGAAAGCGGCGAGCCCGCTGCCGCCAAGGCGGTTTACAACAAGCTGACGCTGGTCGGTTACGAGCGCGAGGAGATCCTCGAGCTGATGGCGCTGGTCCTGGCTCATGAAGTCGACGCCATGCTGCGCGAAGACCGCCCCTTCGATGGCGCCTGGTATGAGCAGGCTTTGCGCGCACTGCCGGAGCTGCCGAATCTGCCGGAAGAAAACTGAGCAAGGATTGATCCAGGCCAATAGCCGGACTGGCAAGCAGATTGCTACTGTCAGTGCCAACTCCGACCAGGAAGGTACCGTCTTCGATGGCCTGTCAGTCGACTCGAGCTCTGCTTGTCTTCACGCTCTGCCTGGGCGGCGCGTGCATTGCTCGGGCCGAAACGCCGCGCATTGGTGCCGAGGATGACTGGTACCCCTACACCGCTCTGCGCGATGACAGGATCGAGGGCATGTCGGCAGACATCGTCCGCGCGGCGTTCAGTGCCAGCGAAACGTCCGTCGAGCTGGCGCCCTACCCCTATTCGCGCTGCATGGAACTGGCGCGCTCAGGTAGCCTGGCAGGCTGCTTCAACACCACGCCTGACGCGCACATCCGCGCGGAGTTCCTGCTGCCGCAGGAGATGCTGTTCAGCGACGACATTCTGCTCTGGGGCCGTGCGGAGGATGCGCCAGTGGATGATCTGGACGCCATCCGCGGCAAACGTGTGGCAGTCACCATCGGTTATACCTACGGCGAGTACTTCGACAGCTATGCGGATATCCAGCGCATTGCGGTGCGACGCGATATCAATGGTTTTCGCATGCTGCAGCGCGACCGCGTGGACTACGTCATCGCCTTTCGCGGCACCACCGACGCACTGCTGCGCGACAACCCGGAACTGGCCGGCCAATTCAAGGCGCTGACCAGAGTGCATCGCCCGCAACTCTATTTGACCTTCTCCCGCCACCACCCAAAGGCTGCCGCCTTGCTGCGAGACTTCGATGCCGGCATGCGGCGCATCAGGCAGGATGGCACCTACCACCGCATTCTCACCCACTGGCAGCTCAGCGATGGGCAGAGCTCGGTACATGGCTCTACACTGCAAGAGCGCCATAACAACAAGACGGAGTCACCATGAAGTCATTCACCGCTGACCTGATCGACGAGCTGGAAATCCTCGCCCTGTACAACCTGGACAATCATCAGGAGGGGCTAAAGGTGCACAACAACGCCTCATTCAAGGCGCAAGGCGCCATCACCCGCCTTCACGAAAAAGGCCTGGTGAGCCAGGCCGACGGCGGCTACCTGACCAGCCTGGGCATCGATGCCGCCGAGCATGCGCAAGCCCTGTTGACCATTCTCTCGGCCCGTCAGACCACCTCCGCTTGATCCGAACCGCCCGCTGGCCGCCCTTCAGGGAAAGGCGCAGCGGGCGATATAGCGTCAAATGCACTGCACTGGTGAGCCTACCGCTGATAGGCTTGCCGCATCTGCAGTAGAGTTCGAGCATGACGCGCACCCTGGAAATACGCCCCGATATCGATGACGGCATCGACCGCAAGGTGCTGGCGCAACTGCGCGCGCGCTTTCTGCAGATCAATCAGGGCCGTTTGCAGCGGGCCATGGAGGCGCTGTCCACGCGCCAGCAACTGGTCCTCAAGCTGTTGCCGCTGCTGCTGCACGTCAATCATCCACTGCTGCCCGGCTATGTTTCGGCCAGCACGCCGGCCGGCCTCAGCGGCTTCGAGCCGGATGATGCCAGCCTCGCTGAAGTCCAGCGTCTGACCCGCTCCTTCGTTTATAAACCGCGCCGTGGCCAGGGCGCAGCGCCGCTGCATGGACTGTTCCTGATGGGCAGCCTGGGTACCGTGGCGCAGGCCGAACAGAGCGATATGGACCTGTGGCTGTGCCATTCGCCCGACCTCACGGCGCAGGAACTGCAGGACCTGCGCAAGAAGTGCGATCAGCTGGAGAGCTGGGCTGCCACCCAGGGCGCCGAGGTGCATGTCTTTCTGGTCGACCCGCAGCGCTTCACCCTGGGCGCGCGCGAGGCGCAACTGACCTCCGACGACTGCGGCACCACCCAGCATTATCTGCTGCTCGACGAGTTCTACCGCACGGCCATCTGGCTCGGCGGTCGTACCCCACTCTGGTGGCTGGTACCGGTCTACGAGGAAACGCGCTACCACGACTACTGCCGCACCCTGCTGAGCAAACGCTTCGTACGTGCCGAGGACGTGCTCGATCTCGGCAACCTGGCGCATATCCCACCGGAAGAGTTCATCGGCGCCGGCATGTGGCAGCTGTACAAGGGCATCGAGTCGCCCTACAAGTCGGTACTCAAACTCTTGCTCACCGAGGTCTACGCCAGCGAGCATCCCAAGGTCGAGTGCCTGGCGCTGCGCTTCAAGCGGGCAGTGTTCGAAGGCCGCCTGGACCTCGACGAACTCGACCCCTACGTCGTCGTCTACCGTCGCCTGGAAGAATATCTGAGCGCGCGTGGCGATCAGGAACGGCTGGAGCTGATTCGCCGCTGCCTGTACCTGAAGGTCAACAAGAAGATCAGCCGTCCACCGACGCGCGGCCGCGCCAAGAGCTGGCAGCGCCTGCTGCTCGAGCGCCTGACGGCAGAATGGGGCTGGCAGAGCCGCCAGCTCAACGTGCTCGACAGTCGCAGCCAGTGGAAGGTGCGCCAGGTCGCCGCCGAGCGCCGCGTGCTGGTCAACGAGCTGACCTACAGCTACCGCTTTCTCTCGCAGTTCGCCCGCAGTGCCGAGACCGGCAGCTCGCTGAACAACCGTGACCTCAACGTGCTGGGCCGGCGCCTGTATGCCGCCTTCGAACGCAAGGCCGGCAAGGTGGAGTACATCAACCCCGGCATCGCCCCGGACCTGGCCGAAGACACCCTGACCCTGGTCCAGCATCCTAGCCCCGAAGCACCCAACGAATACCAGTGGGCGCTGTTCAACGGCAGCCTGGGCGCTCAGGAGTGGAGCGACTTCGCCCCGCTCAAGCGTTCGCGCGAACTGATCGAACTGCTCGCCTGGTGCCATCGCAATGGCGTCATCGACAGCAGCACGCGCCTATCGCTGCATCCGGGCAGCAGCGACCTGACCGATTTCGAACTGTCCAACCTGATCGGCAGCCTGCAGCAAAGCTTCCCCTTGCCGCAGCCCAGTGTCGAAGAAGCCGCCCTGCTGCGCGCCAGCATCCCCAGCCAGGTGCTGTTGCTGGTCAATGTCGGGGTCGACCCGCTCAAGCAGCACAGCCAGATGAATGTACACATGACCACCGGGCGCACCGATGCGCTGGGCTATTCAGGGGTACGCGAGAACCTGGTACTGACCCTCGATCAGGTGGTGCTCAACAGCTGGAACGAACTGCAGGTCAGCCGCCATGACGGCACCGATGCTCTGCTCGACTGCCTGCGCGACCTGCTCAACAGCTTGCCGATCAACGGCCCGCAACCTCAGGTACAGGTGCGCTGCTACTGCCGTAATCGTGCGCAACCGATCGCAGAACGCGTCGACGAGCTGCTGCGCGACCTGCTCGACACCTATGCCGAAGGTCGCCAGTCACGCTACCTGGTGCAGGTACGCCAGCATTACCACGTGTTGCAGCTGACACCTGGCCAGGTCAGTCACGCGGCACTGGGTGATCTGCCGGCACTGCTGGAGCACCTCGGCGCCGAGCAGGAGCTGTACAGCCCCCTGCATCTGGACCGCCATGCCCTCGATGGCGACGACCTCGCGCTGATCCTGCCCATGGGCCGCCCGCAGTGCATCCAGGCGTTCTACCGCCTGCACGAAACCAGCGGCGAAGCGGAGCTGACCCTGCTCGATGAACGCAATGCGCTCTGGCGTCGGCGCCTGCCATTTCGTGATGAGCAGAGCCTGCTGACACCGATCCATCGTTTCCTGCAGTCATTGCTGTATCGGCGCAATGCCATGCTGCCACTGGATGGCGCCGACAACGAGCCGCCCCTGGAAATTCTCTACTACCAACTGCTGCCAGCGGCGCCATTGCGCGCTCAGCGCCTCGAGCGCAGACCGGCGCCCGAGGCGCAGGTCAGCCATCCGTTCTACGATGTGCAGGCCATCGTCGAGCCAGGCGACGGTCGTCAGCGCCATGTCACGCTGTACTGCAACCATCGAGAGTTCTCCGAGCTGGAGTACGGCCGCGAGCTGTATCGCGCCGTGGCGCAGCACATCCTTGCCCAGCGTGCCGGCGGCGAGCGCTATCCCTGCTACATCACCGATCTGGATCTGTCCGCCCTGCTGGCCGGACAACAGGCGCAGACCGTGCACTACCTGCGCTACAAGGGCGAACTGGAGAATGCGCTGAACGCGGCGTTGCAGCAGGCCTAGTCTCGCGACATGAATGTTCTGCAGTTGCCCGCGGGGCAGCACCGCAGGACCGGTCAACCCACCATTGGTGCCCTGGCGGGTTGCACCCGCCCTACAGCAGGTTCCCGTGAAAACGCCTGCTAGCGGTCGTATTCGCCCGCTGCTTCCGGCTGGTACTCGACGGCCAGCAGGGTCAGCTTGAGCTGCTTGCCGCCTGGCGCCGGCCAATCGATATGCTGACCGACGGACAGACCGAGCAAGGCGCTGCCGACTGGCGCGAGGATGCTGACCTTGCCTTCGCCGCCGGCATCCTGCGGGTAGACCAGGGTCAGGTGATAGTCCTTGCCGCTGCTCTCCTCGCGGCAGTGCACGCGCGAGTTCATGGTCACCACACCGGCCGGCACCTCGTCGTGCCCCACCACTTCGGCACGATCCAGCTCGGCCTGCAGCGCTGCCGCGCCAGGGCCGAACTCGTCCAGGCTGTCGAGCAGGCGCTCCAGACGCTGCAGATCGAGGCGAGTAATGGTGATGGTCGTTGTGCTGTTCATGATGCCGGGCGGACTCCTTGCGTAAACCTTAAAAAAGCAAAACCCCGCCCGAAACAGGCCGAGTGAAAGCGTAGCGAGCGAAGGTCAGGCAAGGCGAAAAATGGCGAAAAAGCGCAGTTTACTTGGGGTAAATGAGCATTTTGAGCCGTTTTTTAACGCCGCATGGCCGAGCGCAGTAGCTTTCACGCGGTCTGGAAGGCGGGGTTGAGCTGGATGTTCTGTCGACCCTAACACAGCCGGACAAATAAACAAGACTGCGTGGTCAGTGCCTCTGCTGGCGCTCGCGCAACCGCTGCTCGGCGGCCTGCCAGATCAGGCGCCGCCGCGTGTTATCGGCTGCGCCCCAGTCGAGAATCTCCTGCAGGGTACGACCGCAACCGAGGCACTGCTCATGCTCGTCGAGGCAACACTGGCGCCGACACGGCGAATCCAGCGGCTTGTGCGCGGGGTCAGAGCTCATCGAACTCCAGCTCGGTGCCTGACTGCTCGAGGGTGATGCGCACCAGCATTTCACCCAGCTGCTCGTCGCTGGTGTCGCAGATCCAACGGCCGTCGGCCTCGTCGTAATCGAAGTGGAAACCACCGGAGCGCGCCGCCAGCCACAGCTGACGAATCGGTTCCTGGCGGCTGAAGATCAGCTGGCTGCCATTGTCGAAACGTACCGTGAGCACACCGGCGCTGTTTTCCAGATCGACGTCCAGACCACTGTCGTCGAAGATGTCCTCCACCGCTTGCTGGGTGGCATCGACCAGGTCGTGAAAGCGGGCTTCGCTCAGGCTCATCGGGGTGTCCTCACAAGGTGCAGCGACTGCAGAAAAATTAGACGAAAACGCAAGACCAGAGTAGCGGCCTAGGCGTAAAGGTGGCGACGGTACTCGCCCGGACTCGTTCCCGTCCAGCGACGAAATGCACGCGCCAACGAACCCGACTCGCTGAAGCCGACCAGAAAGGCGATTTCCGCCAGCTCCAGCGCGGGGTCACGCAGGTAGTGCAACACCAGTTGCTGGCGGGTTTCATCGACCAACTGGCTGAACGACAGCCCGCCCTCACGCAAGCGCCGCTGCAGGGTCCTGGGGCTCAGCGCCAGGGTAGCGGCAATGGCCTCCAGATCAGGCCCCTGTTCCGGCAACTGGCGCGCCAGTTCCAGGCGCGCGCGATCGAGCACGCTGTTGCCCTGGTTGAGTTCGGCCAGCAGGCGATCAGCATAGGCATCGAGCATGCCACGCACCTGAGCGTCGGCCTGGTTCAGTGGCGCCGCGAGCAAACGCCTGGGAAAGATCAGGGCATTGTCGGGCTGCTCGAACAGCACCGGACAGCGAAAGATGCGCGCATGCTCCGACGTGTCCGCTGGCGCCGGATGCTGGAAGCGTACCTCGCTCGGCGCGATATCCAACCCACTGATCCAGCGCCCGAAACTGACCCAACCGGCCAGGGTTTCTTCACTCAGTTGCCTCTGCTGCTGTGCCAGCAAGGGCTGCCAGCTGTGGGCGACCAGCGGCTCGCTGCCGGGCCGAGCGGGCTCATCATCGAGCACGACCCGCCCCAGATTGCCGACCAGCGAGGCATAGCGTGCCTGGCGGTGCAGCGCGTCGGCCAGAGTCGCACAGCTCATGATCAGGTAGCCGAGCACGCCGTAGTAACCCGGTCGCACCGACTCCCCCAGATGCAGGCCCAGACACTGATCGCCGGTCAGGTGCACGCCTTCGCCCAGCAGCGCCAGGTAAGCACTCGCCGCGATGCGCTGATCGCGCTGGCTCAGGACTTCAGGGCCGAGCTGGGCATGGGCAAGCAAGGCCTCGGGGGCGAACCCCTGGCGCTGCAGGTGTTCGACCAGGCCTTGCAGGTAGGCCACAGAGACCGAGCCGGCCAGAATAGCGGGATTGTCCATCGGGGCTCCTCGTTGCTCGCCGCATGCTAACCCAAGCCGCCACGAATGCCTTCGGCAGGCGCAGGCAAATCGAGCCAGCGCCCCGCCAGGCGGGCGCCGGGCGCATAGGCAAGGGGGCAGGGGGTCGGTATACTCCGGCGCAATTCACGCTTATTTCAAGGACTGCCCCATGAAGCGACTGACCCTCGCGCTCCTCGCCGCCGTTTGCCTGCTGGCCGGCTGCGGTCAGAAAGGCCCGCTGTACCTGCCGGGCGACGACAACGCCGGCAACAGCCGAGACCGTTTCGAACTCTGACAGGAGCTGCACCATGGAAGCCTTCAACTACCGCGACGGCGAGCTGTTCGCGGAAGGTGTTGCCTTGTCTGCGCTGGCCCAGCGCTTCGGCACGCCCACCTATGTCTATTCCCGCGCCCATATCGAGGGGCAGTACCGGGCCTACGCCGATGCTCTGGCTGGCATGCCGCACCTGGTCTGCTTCGCGGTCAAGGCCAACTCCAACCTCGGCGTATTGAACGTGCTGGCACGCCTCGGCGCCGGCTTCGACATCGTTTCCAGCGGTGAGCTGGAGCGCGTGCTGGCCGCCGGCGGCGAGCCGAGCCGCATCGTCTTCTCCGGCGTTGGCAAGAGCCGCGACGACATGCGCCGCGCCCTGGAAGTCGGCGTGCACTGTTTCAACGTCGAATCCAGCGTCGAGCTGGAACGCCTGCAGAAGGTCGCCGCCGAGCTGGGCGTCAAGGCGCCCGTCTCGCTGCGCGTCAACCCGGACGTGGACGCCGGCACCCATCCGTACATCTCCACCGGCCTCAAGGAAAACAAGTTCGGCATCGACATCGAGCAGGCCGAAGCAGTCTACGCCCGCGCCGCCGAACTGCCGAACCTGGAAGTGATCGGCATCGATTGCCATATCGGCTCGCAGCTGACCACCCTCGAGCCCTTCCTCGATGCCCTGGATCGCCTGTTGCTGCTGGTCGACAAGCTGGCCGCGCGCGGCATCACCATCAAGCACCTGGATCTCGGCGGCGGCCTCGGCGTGCAGTACCGCGATGAGCAACCGCCGCTGGCCGGCGACTACATCAGCGCCGTGCGCAAGCGCCTGCAAGGCCGTGACCTGGGCCTGGTGTTCGAGCCGGGCCGCTTCATCGTCGCCAACGCTGGCGTGCTGCTGACTCAGGTGGAATACCTCAAGCACACCGAGCACAAGGACTTCGCCATCGTCGATGCGGCGATGAACGACCTGATCCGCCCCGCCCTGTATCAGGCGTGGATGGAGGTGTCGCCGGTGCAGCCGCGTGAAGGCGAGGCACGCAGCTACGACCTGGTCGGGCCGATCTGCGAGACTGGTGACTTCCTGGCCAAGGATCGTCAACTGGTGCTGGCCGAAGGCGATCTGCTTGCCGTGCGCTCGGCCGGGGCCTACGGCTTCGTCATGAGCTCCAACTACAACACCCGCGGCCGCGCCGCCGAGGTGCTGGTAGATGGCGAGCAGGCTTACGAGGTGCGTCGTCGCGAGACAGTCCAAGAGCTCTATGCCGGCGAAAGCCTGCTGCCGGCCTGAGGGCGACGTCATGCTATTGCGCTTTACCAAGATGCACGGCCTGGGCAATGACTTCATGGTCCTCGACCTGATCAGTCAGCACGCCCACGTGCAACCCAAACATGCCAAGCAATGGGGCGACCGCCACATCGGTGTCGGCTTCGACCAACTGCTGATCGTCGAGCCGCCGAGCCACCCGGATGTCGACTTCCGTTACCGCATCTTCAATTCCGACGGTTCGGAAGTGGAGCAGTGCGGCAACGGCGCACGCTGCTTCGCCCGCTTCGTGCTGGACAAGCGCCTGACCACCAAGAAGGTCATTCGCGTCGAGACCAAGAGCGGCATCATCGAGCTGCGCGTGCAGAACGACGGCCAGGTCTGCGTCAACATGGGCGCGCCGCGCCTGGAGCCGGCGCAGGTGCCGTTCCAGGCCGAGCAGGCGGCGCTGACCTATCGCGTCGACGTCGAGGGTCAGAGCGTCGAGCTGGCCGCGTTGTCGATGGGCAACCCGCATGCGGTACTGCGCGTCGACGACGTCGACAGCGCGCCCGTGCATGAGCTGGGACCGAAGCTGGAACACCATGCGCGCTTCCCGCAGCGGGTCAACGTCGGCTTCCTGCAGATACAGGATCGCAAGCGTGCACGCCTGCGCGTGTGGGAGCGTGGCGCCGGCGAAACCCTGGCCTGCGGCACCGGCGCCTGCGCGGCGGCCGTCACGGCAATCCGTCAGGGCTGGATGGATTCGCCCGTGCAACTGGAACTGCCAGGCGGCAAACTGTCCATCGAATGGGCAGGCGAAGGTCAGCCGGTTATGATGACCGGGCCCGCTGCCCGCGTATACGAAGGACAGGTTCGCCTATGACCGACCAGCAGGATTCGCCCAAACCGCTCGATTCGGAAACGGTCGCGGCCTATTTGCGCCTGCACCCGGAGTTCTTCATCGACCATGAAGAACTGATTCCCGAGTTGCGCATTCCGCACCAGCCCGGCAACGCCGTGTCGCTGGTCGAACGCCAGGTCAAGCTGCTGCGCGAGCGCAACATCGAGATGCGCCATCGCCTCGGCCAGTTGATGGACGTGGCACGCGACAACGACCGCCTGTTCGACAAGACCCGTCGCCTGGTGCTGGACCTGCTCGATGCCGGCAGCCTGGAAGAAGTGGTCGGCGTAGTCGAAGACAGCCTGCGCCACGAGTTCCAGGTGCCCTTCGTCGGCCTGATCCTGTTCAGCGACAACAAGCTGCCGGTCGGTCGCTCGGTCAGCTCGGCCGAAGCGCATCAGCAGGTCGGCGGCCTGCTCAGCGGCGGCAAGACCATCTGCGGCGTATTGCGCCCGCACGAGCTGGAATTTCTTTTCGGCAAGGAAGACGCGGCGCAAGTCGGCTCCGCCGCCGTGGTCAGCCTCAATCATCAGGGCCTGCATGGCATTCTCGCCATCGGCAGCGCCGATCCGCAGCACTACAAGAGTTCGCTCGGCACCCTGTTCCTCGGCTACATCGCCGAAGTACTGGCACGCGTCGTGCCCGGTTTCTCCACACCGCTGCGTTCGGTACGCTAGGTCGTGTAGGGTGGATGACGCGAAGCTCATCCACCATCGGCCCGTTCGGAACCCGACACGTGACACTTGAAGCCCACCTCGACGCCTACCTCGAACACCTGCGCCGCGAACGCCAGGTATCACCGCATACCCTCGACGGCTATCGCCGCGACCTGGCCAAACTGGCGGCGCTCTGCGAAGCGCAGGGCCTGAACGACTGGGCCGAGCTGGATACGCGCACCCTGCGCCGCCTGGTCGCCCGCCTGCATCAGCAGGGCCTGGCAAGCCGCAGCCTGGCCCGCCTGCTCTCGGCCACCCGCGGCCTCTATCAATATCTGTTGCGTGAAGGTCTGTGCCGTCACGATCCGGCGACCGGCCTGAGCCCTCCGAAGCGTGAGCGCCGCCTGCCGCGCACGCTGGATGCCGACCGCAGCGCGCAGTTGCTCGACGGCGCAGTCGAGGACGACTTCATCGCCCGCCGCGATCAGGCCATGCTCGAGCTGTTCTATTCCTCCGGGCTGCGCCTGTCCGAGCTGGTCGGGCTCGATCTCGACGGCCTGGAC
>CAMPIF010000109.1 GCA_946886245.1 Ectopseudomonas composti
CTGGCCAGCACGCACACCGCCTCACCCCGCCGCGCCCGCCGCGGTTGCCAGGCGCCGGGGCTGGGCCAGGTTTCCCGCTCGCCGCTGATGCACGGCGGCAGCAACGCCAGTTGGCGCGGCGCGCCGACGATGCGCGTGGCTGCCAGCAGCGCGCGGCGCGCGGCTTTGCCCAGGCCGGGATAGCCGTCTTCGCCGATACCGACCAGGGTCAACCAGGGTTTCATCCAATGTCCTCGCACAGGCCCGACGGACCGCCTGTCCGCGTTCCGGGCAAAGCGGGCATAATAGCGCCTTCGTCGGTGCCCTTGAGTCGATATGACTCAACAGCGGGCCTAAGAGTCTTTTTACGATCTCGCGAGCTAGAGCCTGCTTTTAACGCAGCAGGGCCGACGCGCAGCAGATCGTAGACAGGCTCGAAGAGGGAACACGGCAATACCGTGGCTGCCCCCGCAACTGTAAACAGCGAGTCTGCCGCAACCGCGCCACTGGATTTCCGGGAAGGCCGCGGCAGATAAAGACCTGTCAGCCAGGAGACCTGCCGACGAACGCTGGTCGCGAGTGCCAACATCGGGCGGGGTGTACCGATGCCATGGAGTCCCCTGTGGGATTTCGCTGGTTCGGTCGCCGCGTCGTTATCCACAGGTGACCGCTTGCCCACATCCGTCCGCCCTTCCGCCTGCCCCGGCCTGCTGCGCATCGTCCCCGCGCTGGATGGCGGCATCTGCCGCATCAAGCTGCCTGGCGGCGTGCTGCGCAGTGCGCAGGCGCGGGCAATTGCCGAGGCAGCGCGGCAGCATGCCAGCGGCGTGCTGGAGCTGACCAACCGCAGCAACCTGCAGATTCGTGGCGTACTGCCCGGCCAGGAAAGCGCACTGATCGACGCCCTGCTGAGCGCCGGTCTCGGCCCGCGCGTGGCCGCCGCTGACGATGTGCGCAACCTGCTGCTCAGCCCCGCCGCCGGCCTCGATCCACAGGCGCGGATGGACGTGCGCCCGCTGGCCAGCCAGTTGCTCGACCTGCTGCAAGACACCCCGGCGCTGCATGCCCTGTCGCCCAAATTCGCCCTGCAACTGGACGGCGGCGAAGCCCTGGCCATGCGCGCACACCCCCACGACCTGTGGCTGACCGCCGAGGATGAACAGCACCTGTTGCTGGGCCTGGCCGGTTGCCCCATCGACACGCCATTGGCGCGAATCGAGGCGACGCGGACGGTCACGCTGGTGCGCGAACTCCTGCTGCTGTTCCTCGAACTGACGACTCCCGAGCAGTCGCGCATGCGCCAGTTGCTGGCGCAGATCCCGGCCGACGAGTTGCTGCAACGCCTGCAGGCGCGCCTGGATTTCACCCTGCAGCCCCCCTCGGCGCGGCAACCTGCCGCGATGATCGAGCGCACGCCGGCAGGGATTTATCCACAGGCGCAGAATGGCCTGTACATGCTATTGGCCGGCGCCCGGCTCGGTCGATTGCACGCCGAACAACTGCTGGCACTGGCCGAGCTGAGCGAGCGCCACGGCGACGGCGAACTGCGCCTGACACCCTGGCAAGGCGTGCTGCTGGGCAATGTGTCCGAGCCCGCCAGCCATGAGCTGCTGGCAGCACTGGATGAACTGGGCCTGCTGACCCACGTCGACGAGCCGCTGCTTGGTCTGGTCGCCTGCACCGGCTCGGCCGCCTGCGCGCGCGGCCTGGCCGACAGCAAGCATCACGCCCTGCACCTGGCCGACCTGCTGCGTGAGAGCGGCGCGCGCCCGCAGGTGCATCTCAGCGCCTGCCCGCGCAGTTGCGCCAGTGCTCGCGTGCAACCCTACACCCTGCTGGCCAGCACGCCCGACCACTACCAACTCTATCAACGCACGCCCGAGGCGCCCGGTTTCGGCCGCCTGCTGGCGCCCGCCATGACCATCGACGAGGCCGGCGCCTGGTTCGCCCGCCAACACTGCGCAGGAACACCCAATGCTTGATTACATTCGCGACGGCCAGGAAATCTACCGCCGCTCCTTCGCCACCATCCGCGCCGAAGCCAACCTCGATGGCATCCCCGCCGACCTGGAAAAACTGGCCGTGCGCGTGATCCACGCCTGCGGCATGGTCGATGTGGTGCAAGACCTGCGCTTCTCCCCCGGTGCCGGCGCTGCCGGCCGTGCGGCCCTGCTGGCTGGCGCGCCGATTCTCTGCGATGCACGCATGGTCGCAGAAGGCATCACCCGCCCACGCCTGCCGGCCAATAACCCGGTGATCTGCACCCTGCACGATGCCGGCGTGCCGGAGCTGGCCCGCGAAGTCGGTAATACCCGCTCGGCGGTGGCCCTGGAGCACTGGCGCGAACACCTGGGCGGCAGCGTAGTGGTGATCGGCAACGCGCCCACTGCGCTGTTCTACCTGCTGGAAATGCTCGACGCCGGCGCGCCGAAACCGGCGCTGATCATCGGCATGCCGGTGGGCTTCATCGGTGCGGCGGAATCCAAGGATGCCCTGGCCGCAGACAGCCGTGGCGTGCCCTACGTGATCGTCCGTGGTCGTCGTGGCGGCAGCGCCATGGCGGTAGCGGCGGTCAACGCCCTCGCCTCGGAGGTGGAGTGATGGCTGGCCGTCTGCTTGGCCTCGGTGTCGGCCCCGGTGACCCCGAGCTGCTTACCCTCAAGGCCCTGCGCCTGCTGAAAAGCGCACCCGTGGTGGCCTACTTCGTGGCCAAGGCCAAGCACAACGCCGGCCATGGCGGGAATGCCTTCGGCATCATCGAAGAGCATCTGGACGCCGCCCAGCAGCGCCTGCCGCTGGTCTACCCGGTGACCACCGAGAAGCTGGCCCCGCCGCTGTCCTACGAGGATGTGATCGCCGATTTCTACGACACCTGCGCCGAGCAGATCGCTCGCCTGCTGGACGCAGGCCAGGACGTGGCGGTGATCTGCGAGGGCGACCCGTTCTTCTACGGTTCCTACATGTACCTGCACGACCGCCTGGCCGGCCGGTATGAGGTGGAGGTGGTGCCCGGCGTGTGCTCCATGCTCGGCTGCGCCTCGGTACTCGGCACGCCGCTGGTGTACCGCAACCAGAGCTTGAGCGTGCTGTCCGGCGTGCTCCCGGAGGACGAGCTGGAACAGCGCCTGCGCGACGCCGAAGCCGCCGTGGTGATGAAGCTCGGGCGCAACTTCGACAAGGTCCGCCGGGTGCTGCGCAAACTCGGTCTGGATGGCCGCGCTCATTATGTCGAGCGCGCGACCATGGCCAGCCAGAAGATCGTCGCGCTGGACGAGGTGGAGCCGATGGATTCGCCCTATTTCTCGATGATTCTGGTGCCCGGCCAGAAATGGCGGGGATGAAACCGTAGGGTGGATGACGCTTTTTTCATCCACCATCGCGGCGGTGGATGGGTGAAGCGTCGTCCACCCTACGCCCTACCGCTATTCGCTTGAACGTAGCCCGGATGCAATCCGGGACAGCCATTCCCCGGATTGCATCCGGGCTACAGGATTTGCCGCATGAACATCGTCATCCTCGGCACCAGCGCGCTGACCACTGCACAACGCCTCCAGGTGCTTTATCCACAGGCCGTGATCCATGGCCTGCGCGGTCGTGCCGATGGTGCCGAGCGCCTCTACGAGGACTTCGGCGACACCCTGCGCGCCCTGTACCGCGCCGGTCAGCCGCTTGTGGTGCTGTGCGCCGCTGGCATCGTCATCCGCAGCCTCGCCGCGCTGCTGGCGGAAAAAGGCAGCGAGCCGCCGGTGCTGGCCCTGGCCGAAGACGGCAGCGCCGTGGTGCCGCTGCTCGGCGGCCTGGCCGGGGTCAATCGCCTGGCCCGCGAAATCGCCGCATATCTGGGCGTGGCGCCGGCCATCACCACCAGCGGCGAACTGCGCTTCGGCACCTGCCTGCTGGAACCGCCAGCCGGCTACGTCCTGGCCGACCTGCAGCAGGGCAAGCGCTTCGTCAGCGACCTGCTCGGCGGCGAGACGGTACGCATCGAAGGCCAGGCGCCCTGGCTGGAGGCCGCGCAACTGCCTGTGGATAACGCCGCCAGTCGGGTTATCCACATCACCGCAGAGGTGCGCCCCGCGCAACCGGACGAGCTGCTGATCCACCCACGCAGCGCCGCCGCGCTGATCGAACGGCCCGGCGTCGACCTGCCCGCGCGCCTGCAGCAGGCGCTGACCGCCGCCAAGCTGGCGCCGCAAGCGCTGGCCGTTCTGCTCACGGACAAGCGCTGGATGACCAATGCCGAGCTGCACGCGGCAGCAGCCGAGTTGAACCTGCCGCTGCGCTTTATCCACAGCACATCCGCGCTGCCGCCCGAGCACCATACCGGCGACGGCCTGCGCCTGCTGCTGGACGAGCAGCCACTGGAAATCGAGTGCCTTGGTCAGCGCCGTGGACGCCTGAGCGTGGTCGGCCTCGGCCCCGGCGCCGCCGAACACATGACGCCGGCCGTGCGCCGTGCCCTCGACGAAGCCGAAGACCTGCTCGGCTACGACACCTACGTGAAGATGGCTGGCCCGCTGCGCGCCGAGCAACGCCTGCACCCCAGCGACAACCGCGAGGAGCTGCAGCGCGCCGCCCACGCCTTCGAGTTGGCCGCCACTGGCCGCCGGGTGGTGATGATATCCTCCGGCGACCCCGGCGTATTCGCCATGGCCGC
Source organism: Ectopseudomonas composti (assembly GCA_946886245.1). Next base: position 4,637 of record CAMPIF010000109.1, read on the forward strand.
CGCCGTGATGGAAGCGCTGGAAAGCCCGCAGAACAACGCCTGGCACGGCGTCGAACTGGAGGTCTTGCCCGGCGTCTCCGCCGCCCTGGCCACTGCCGCCAAGGCCGGCGCGCCGTTGGGTCATGACTTCTGCCTGATCTCGCTTTCCGACAACCTCAAACCCTGGGCAGTGATCGAAGAACGCCTGCAGCACGCCGCCATCGCCGACCTGGCCATGGCCTTCTACAACCCGATCTCCAAGGCCCGCCCCTGGCAGCTCGGTCGCGCCCTGGAGCTGCTGCGCCAGCACCGCGAACCGCAGACCCTGGTGGTGCTCGGTCGCGATATCGGCCGGCCCGCCGAAGCGCTGCGCAGCCTCACCTTGGGTGAACTGACGCCAGAGATGGTCGATATGCGCACCCTGGTGATTGTCGGCTCCAGCCAGACCCGCCGCTTCCCCCGCGCAGATGGCGGCGAGTGGGTCTACACGCCGCGCTGGTATCCCGATCTGTAGGAGCCCGCTTGCGGGCGATACAGCACCATCGGACATACTGATCGCCGGCAAGCCGGCTCCTACGAAAAGCGCGTCTACGCACACCTTACAGACCCACGTACCAAGTGCCGGTATCCCAACCCGTAGGAGCCAGCTTGCGGGCGATCCAGCACCGTCGAACACCTTGATCGGTTGCCAGCCAGCTCCTACGAAAGGCGCCTGCACAAACCTTCTAGCCCTGCGCAACGGACGCGGTAAGCTCAAGCGTTCACAACCGCGAAGGGCAGCAGCCGATGAATGCGCAGTCATGGGTCGACCTCAAGCAGGATGCCGATACCGGCATCGAGGTGATCCGCGCGCATTTCGAGGGCCACGCCTACGATCCGCACTGGCACGACAGCTACCTGATCGGCTTCACCGAACAGGGCGTGCAGCAGTTTCATTGCCGCCGAGCGCTGTTCAGCAGCCTGCCGGGACAAACCTTCTTCCTCGAGCCCGGCGACATCCATGACGGCCATGCACCGACACCGGGCGGCTTCACCTACTCCACCCTCTATCTCGAGCCAGCCTGGCTGGAGCGCGCGCTGCCGGCGCTGTTCGAGCAGGCGCCCAGCGATTGCCTGCCCGGCGTACCACGCACCCAGCCGGACGACCCCGGCTTGCTGCCATGCATCGCCAATGCCCTGCAGGCGTTGAGTGACGACGAGCCGCGCATGGTGCGCGACGCCGCACTGGATGCGCTGCTGGAGCGGATCTCGCGCAGCCTGCACTGGCGCCAGCGCCTGCCGGGTAACCCGCAGATCGCCAGCGTGGCCTTGCGCGCCCGCGAGTACCTGCATGCGCACTTTCACCAGAACATCGGCCTCGACGAACTGGCGCACGTCTGCGGCGTCGACCGCTTTCGCCTGAGCCGCGCGTTCAAGGCCGCCTTCGGCATTGCCCCACACGGCTACCTGATCCAGCTGCGCCTGGTACGCGCCCGCCGCCTGCTGGCCCTCGGCACGGCGCCAGCGGATGTCGCCAGCGACCTGGGTTTTGCCGACCAGAGCCACCTGGGCCGCTGGTTCCGCCGCGCCAACGGTCTCACCCCGGGCGCCTACCGCAACCTCTGCACAAAGCTTCAAGACCACTGAGATAGCTGCCCGGACAATCGCGCCATATCCCGATATGGAGCGATGCCAGATGTCTTTCACTGCCCGTCGGGCTCTGCCATGAACCAGTGGCTGCCCTTCATCCTCTTCGCCTCAGTGGCCTCGATCACCCCCGGCCCGACCAACCTGCTGATCCTCGGCAGCGCCGCGCGCTTCGGTCTGTCCATCGCGCTGACCATCGCCGTGGGCGCCAGTCTCGCGGCCAGTCTGATGCTGCTGGTGGTCGGCCTGGGCCTCGGCGAACTGCTGGCCCGCGCCCCGCTGTTGCAGACGGTGATGACCTGGGCCGGAGCGGCCTGGATCAGCTGGATGGCCTGCAAGCTGATGCGCGCCGACACCGCCGGCCTGGACGAGCGCAGCATCGACCAGCGCCAGGGTTTCGCCCAGGGCGCCGGCCTGCAACTGATCAATCCCAAGACCTGGCTGATGACCGTCTCGGTCACGGCGATCTTCCTCGATGGCCGGGCTTCGCTCGGCGCGGTGGCGGGCTACGCGACGCTGTTCCTGCTGGTGTCGACGCCCTGCCTGATCGCCTGGGGTCTGCTCGGCGCTGGCGGTGCGAAGCTGCTGCGACAACCGGCCCGGCTGCTGCTGTTCAACCGCTGCATGGCTGTGTTGTTGCTCGCTTCGGTTTGGCTGCCGCTGCTGGCAATTCCGTAGGAGCGCCGCCCCGGCGCGAAGCGATTGCGGACACCGCCATGCCGGCGTTGCCCTGACATTCGCCGCGAGGACGCGGCACCTACAAGTTGGAGGAGTTTGCGCCGCCCTGACGGCGGAAGGTGCCGGGCGCCAGGCCGAAACGCTGGCGGAACAGCTTGCCCAGGTGGCTGGCATCGCTGACGCCAATCTCGTCGGCGAGTTGCGCCAGGCTGTGGCTGGAATTGAGCAGGCGCCAGCGCACGTGCTGAAGGCGCAGCTCGTTCCAGTATTCGCGCGCACTCATGCCCTGGCTGGCCTGGAACAGACGGTCGAGCTGACGACGACTGATGCCGACGCTGGCCGCCAGCTGCTCGATGCCGTCGGCACTGGCCAGGCCGTGGCGCATCAGGGCGATGGCGCGGTCGACATGGCGCTCACCGCTCGACGTCGAGTGCAGCGAACGCAGCGCGTGCTGACCGCTGCGCGTCTCGTCCACCAGCATGTCGGCCAGGCCCTTGAGCGCACGCGCCCGGCCGCTGCCCTGGGCCAGCAGCTCCACTGCCAGGTCGATGGCCGCCGTGCCTCCCGCGCAGGAGATCCGCGCGCCATCGAGGCAATACAGACGCTCGCGGGCCAGGCGCAGGTGCGGAAAACTGGTGCGGAACTCCGCCTCATGGCGCCAGTGCACCGCCACCCGATGGCCGTCGAGCAGGCCGCAGGTGGCGAGCAGAAAGCTGGCGTTGTCGATCGCTACCAGCTTCACTCCGGCGCGCGCGGCGTGACGCAACAGAGGCTGGTAGTCAGCAGCCAGCGCGGCAGTGGCCTGCGCGCTGCGCCCGCCGAACAATACCAGGTAGTCGTAGTCGGCCAGCGTCAGCTCATCCGGCGTAGCCTCGATGCGCAGCGCCGCACCACTGCTGGACAGCACGTGCCCCGGCTGCAGGCCGAGGATCGTCCAGGCGCAGTAGCGCTGGCGGCTGTAGTCCTCGTCGTCGGCGCTGAAGCGCAACTTGTCGAGAAAACCACCGAACGGCAGCAGGGCGAACGCCGGCAACGGCAGCAGGAGAAACCGCAGATCAGGTTTTTCGGCCATGCTCAGTCCAGAATCAACCGTTATATGGCCAGAATCTACCTCATTCTTGCCCCTGCCGCTGACTAGACTGGCCGCGCACTCACAGGAGACCCGCATGGCCCTCGAACTCTGGCTCGTCTACTTCGTCGCCACCCTCGGCCTGGCGCTGACGCCCGGCCCCAACAGCCTGCTGGCGCTGACCCACGGCGGGCTGTATGGCGCGCGCATGGCGCTGGCCACCATCCTCGGTGGCGTGGTCGGCTTCAGCACGCTGATCGCCCTGGCCATGTTCGGCCTCGGTGCCCTGCTCAAGACCGCGCCCAGCGCACTGCTGGCGCTGAAGTGGATCGGCGGCGCCTACCTGATCTGGCTGGGCGTGCAGCTGTGGCGCTCGCCGCCGATGAACCTGACGCTGGCCGATAGCGGCGCCCGTCCCAGCGCCGTCCGGCTGTTTCGCCAGGGCCTGCTGTCGGCACTGTCGAACCCCAAGGTGATCCTGTTCTACGGCGCCTTCCTGCCGCAGTTCGTCGACCCGCAGCGCGGCCTGGCCGTGCAGTTCGTGGTGATGGCGGCAACCTTTGCCGTGGTCGAGTTTCTCGTCGAGCTGTTGCTGGCGCTGCTGGCCGTTCGCGTACGCCCCTTGTTGCAGCGCGGCGGCCGTGCCTTCAATCGCAGTTGCGGCGTGCTCTTCGTGCTGATCGGCGTGGCGTTGCCGCTGGCGCGCTGATGCAAGGAAGGACGGTTGCGAGTGTTACCTGCCTCACAGCCTGAGGACGCAACCTTGCCAGGATGGCGCTGACCGATAGAATGCCGACCTACCGATGCACCGGACGAGCAGCGCCCGGGCACATCCAACCAGCGATTAAGGACGATCAATATGCGGCATTTTCACTGCCTGCCAGTAGTTTTCTCCGCTCTGATGCTCGGCTGTGCCAGCACGCCCGAGCAGCACGACACGACTGCGGATCTCAACGCCACCCTGCCGCAGTTGACGCTGAAGACGGTACTGCCCCCTGCGCAGGCAAATTCGTACTGCACAGCGCAAATGGACAGCGACATTCTCTACGGCTTGGGCACGCAGCTGTTCAACGCCGACGACACGGCAAACGCCAAAAGCTGCCTGATTTTCGCCGCGCCCGAACACAACCGGGCCTTCTGCTACCTGTCGCTGATTGCCGATAGAGACCCGGAAAAATCCCAGGCCGAGAAGGATCAGGAGTCCTTCAACTACATCGCCTATGCCGCGAGCCGCAACGATTGGTGCGCAGAGTACGGCATGTGGCGCATCTACCAGATCGGCAGCAAAGGCGTGGAGCAGGACCCTGAGCGTGCCAAGCGCTGGCTGGAGCGCTCGGCTCTGCATGGCTATGGTGAATCGCAAAGCGCTCTTGCCTATCGCTACGAAGCGGACGAGGACTTGGCCGCCAGCCTGGCCTGGTCACGCATCGTCGGCGACGACCACGCCGAACAGCAGGAGCAACTGCGTCAGAAGATGGATGCCAAGCAGCTTGCTGCCAGCGACAAGCTCTATGAGAGCCTGCAGAAGCGGGTCATCAGCAAGGAAGCCATGTACGCAGAAGCGCGCGAAGAGGATATCGGCCGCTACTCGGCGACCATCCACCTCAACGATCCCGAGGTTCTGCAGGGCATGGAGACGGAGCAGCGTCGCGACTTCATCCGCCAGGCCATGTTCACCGCGCTGGAACTGCCCTACATAGAGACGCGCGAGCAGGTCACCCTGTACATGGTGCTGTCGCGCCGTGCCCAGATGCTCGAACCGGGTGCCGACATCCTGCAGAACCCGCAACTGGTGGCGCTCCTGCAGGATACGCAGCTGTCGTTTGAGCAGGCGAATGCCGATGCTCGGCGGATCATCGAAAGCACTTATCGCTGAAACGCCCTCTCCAGAGCCCATGATCCTCATCATGGGCCCTGTCACTTCAGGCCTTGAGCGCCTCGCCAATCGCGTAGTAATGCCCGCCCGCCACGTGATGCAGGCTGCGCAGGCTCGGGTCGGCCGTTTCGAAATGCCAGCGACCGTCGCGGAACACGCGCTCGTCCGCCCAGGCCGCGATCACCTCGCCGATGAACAGGTCGTAGGCCTGCTGGTTGTGCGGCTCATCGAGCAACCGGCAGACCAGCCAGGCCGCGCAGCCCGCCACCAGTGGCAGGTCGTGACTTTCCATCGTGAACAACTCGACGCCGGCATGGACCAGCTTCGCCGGATCGTCGGCCAGACTGGCGTTGCCCACCGCCTGGGTCAGTTGCAGTTGCGCCACGGTCGGCACCTGGATGGCGAACAGGCCGCTGCCCTCGATCAGCGCGCGGGTGCGGGTGGCCTTGTCCAGCACCAGGGTCAGCTTCGGCGGGTCGAAATCCAGGGCGCAGCACCAGGCCGCCGCCATGACGTTATCCACAGCCTGATGACGAGCCGACACCAGCACGGTGGGGCCGTGGTTGAGCAGGCGGTAGGCCTTGGCCAGATCGACGGGACGGATGGGCGCGCTCATGCAGACTCCTGATAACGAAAAAGGCGCTCGCATGCTGGCCTGTGAAGGCCCGCATCGCAAGCGCCTGCCGCAGCAGCTGAGAAACAGAACTCCTGCACGGACGGGCGCAGGAC
>CAMPIF010000110.1 GCA_946886245.1 Ectopseudomonas composti
GGGGCAAGGGGCTGCCTGTGGGCACGAATCGTCCTTGGCAATTATGGTCAATCCGGCATGTTAACCGACCCAACGCGCTTTGCCAGCGTCAGGCGCCTGCACTCTGCGGTAATTCTCGTTTGCCCCTCTCTGTAGATGGTATGCACTGAACTTTTGCCCTGGCCGGGTACTCTCGGCTCCGTATAATGCCTGCGGACCGCCATCACGAATGGCCTCATTCGGAAGACCTATGACACAGCTCCAACCCATTGCCGTACTCGGCGGCGGCAGCTTCGGTACCGCCCTGGCCAATCTGCTGGCGGAGAACGGCCAGCGCGTCCTGCAGTGGATGCGTGACCCCGAGCAGGCCGAGCAAATGCGTCAGAGCGGCGAGAACCCGCGCTACCTGAAGGGCGTCAAGCTGCATGGCGGTATCGAACCGACCAGTGACCTGAGCGGCGTGCTGCAGCAGGCCGAGCTGGTGCTGGTGGCGCTGCCCTCCAGTGCCCTGCGCGATGCCTTGCAACCGGTGGCGACACAGTTGGCGGGCAAGATGCTGATCAGTACCACCAAGGGCATCGAAGCCAAGACCTTCAAGCTGATGAGCCAGATTCTCGAGGAGATCGCCCCCGACGCGCGTATCGGCGTGCTGTCCGGGCCGAATCTGGCCAAGGAAGTGGCCGATCACGCGCTGACCGCGACGGTGATCGCCAGTGAAGACGAGGAGCTGTGCCTGCGCGTGCAGCAGGCTCTGCATGGCAGAACCTTCCGTGTCTACGCCAGTGCCGACCGCTTTGGCGTCGAGCTCGGCGGCGCGTTGAAGAACGTCTACGCCATCATGTCCGGCATGGCGGCGGCGCTGGGCATGGGCGAGAACACCAAGAGCATGCTGATCACTCGCGCCCTGGCGGAAATGACCCGTTTCGCGGTCAAGCTCGGTGCCAACCCGATGACCTTTCTCGGCCTCGCGGGTGTCGGCGACCTGATCGTCACCTGTTCGTCACCCAAGAGCCGCAACTATCAGGTCGGCTTCGCCCTGGGCGAAGGCCTCAGCCTGGAAGACGCGGTGCAGCGCCTTGGCGAAGTCGCCGAAGGGGTCAATACGCTCAAGGTACTCAAGGCCCGTGCCGAAGAGCTGGACGTCTACATGCCGCTGGTCGCTGGTCTGCATGCCATCCTCTTCGAGGGGCGTACGCTGGCTCAGGTCATCGAATTGCTGATGCTCGGTGAACCCAAGACCGACGTCGATTTCATCCCCACTGCGGGTTTCTGAACCCTGCAGCCAATCAAGGAGAGTGAGTCATGAGCGATGAAAAGCAGGAACTGGAGCGAGAGTCGATTCTGCTGCGCATTCTGTGGATGGTGATTTTCGTCATCGTCTGGCAACTGGCCGAGCTGCTGCTTGGCGCCGTGGTGCTGCTGCAACTGGGTTACCGCCTGTTCTACGGGGCGCCGAATGCCAGCCTGCTGGGCTTTGGCGACAGCCTCAGCCAGTACCTGGCGCAGATCGGTCGTTTCGGCACCTTCAATACCGATGAAAAGCCCTGGCCGTTTGCCGATTGGCCGACGCCGCGTGCGCCCGAAGGCGAAACCGCGCACAGCATCCCGCCGGCGCCGCACCCTGTGCGCGACGAGGAGCCCAAGCTGTGAGGCTATGGCTGCTGCGCCATGGCGAGGCCGAGCCGCAGGCAGCCAGTGATGCTGCCCGCGAGCTGACCGCTCATGGTCGCAAGGAAGTGCAGCAGGCCGCCGCTCAGCTCGCCGCTCAGCTCGCCGGTCGGCCCTTGACCGCCATCGTCGCCAGCCCTTACGTGCGTGCCCAGCAGACGGCCGAGCTGATCCGCAGCGAGTTGGGGTTCACCGGCAAGATAAACACCGTGGCCTGGCTGACGCCGGACAGCGATCCGCGTGATGCCCTGAAGTATCTCGATGAGCGTGAGCGTGCCGAGGTACTGCTGGTCAGCCATCAACCGCTGATCGGCGCGCTGGGTGGTCTGCTGGTGCACGGTCATCGGCAGGAGCCGCTGCCCATGCGTACCGCCAGTCTGGCTGAGCTGGAAGGCGATATCCCGGCGGCCGGGCTGATGGAGCTGCTGGCGCTGATCCACCCTCGCTGATTCATCATGCTGTGGCGCCGCGTCGGCGCCCCGCCCGATGTAGCGCTGACACCTGCACATGTGTCCAGGCGAGAAACATTTCTTAACTTGCGCCTCTTTTGTCTGCATGGAATATTCAACCAAGCAAGTGCTTGGTTGATTCCTACAAAAACAACAAAGGAGGAAGCCCTGTGGCTGATGCAATCCGTTTGCCGCTCGAGCTGTTTTACGAACGTGAAGCAAGGCACCCGAACAAACGCTACATGGTGCAACCTCTGGGCGGCGGCCAGCTGCTGGAGCTGAGCTGGGCCGATGTGGGCGAACAGGCTCGTCGCGCAGCCAGCTGGTTGCGTAGCCGCGAGCTGCCGCAGGGTAGTCGCATCGCCATCATCTCCAAGAACTGCGCGCACTGGATCGTTGCCGATCTGGCGATCTGGATGGCGGGCTACGTGTCGGTACCGCTGTATCCCAACCTCACCGCCGATTCCATGCACCAGGTGCTGGAGCATTCCGAGGCAGCCCTGGCCTTCGTCGGCAAGCTCGATGACTGGGCTTCGATGGCCCCGGGCCTGCCGCAGGGGCTGCCGACCGTGAGCCTGCCGCTGCATCCGCAAGGCAGCTTCGACTACAGCTGGGATGACCTGCAGCGCAGCGCACCGATTCAGGACGATCCCAAGCCCGCAGCCAACCAGCTGGCCACCATCATCTACACCTCCGGCACCACCGGCACGCCCAAGGGCGTGATGCACAACTTCTCCAATTTCGGTTTCGCCGCCAGCAACGCCATCAAGCTGTTCGGCGTCGGTGAAGATGACCGACTGATCTCCTACCTGCCGCTGTGCCACGTGGCCGAGCGCATGTTCGTCGAACTGGCTTCGCTCTACGCCGGGCAGACGATCTTCTTTGCCGAGAGCCTGGATACCTTCCTCGAAGACCTCAAACGCGCGCGGCCGACGGTGATGTTCGGTGTGCCGCGCATCTGGACCAAGTTCCAGATGGGTGTGTACAGCAAGATGCCGGCGCAGAAGCTCGACCGTCTGCTGCGGCTGCCGATCATCGGCCGCTTCATCGGTCGCAAGGTACTCGCCGGCCTCGGTCTGGACGCCATTCGCTATGCGCTGTCCGGCGCCGCGCCGGTGCCTGAAACACTGCTCAACTGGTATCGCCGCCTGGGTATGGAGATCCAGGAGGTCTATGGCATGACCGAGAACTGTGGTTATTCCCACGTCTGTCTGCCGGGCAAGTTCAAGCAGGGCTGGATCGGCCAGAACAATCCGGGCGTCGAGGTGCGCATCGGCGAGGATGGCGAAGTCCTGGTGCGCAGCGGCGCGACCATGCAGGGTTACTACAAAGACCCCATCAAGACCGCCGAGACGCTGACGGACGATGGTTTCCTGCGTACCGGCGACAAGGGCGAGCAGGACGCCGAAGGCAACCTGCGCCTCACCGGCCGCATCAAGGAAATCTTCAAGACCAGCAAAGGCAAGTACGTGGCGCCGGCGCCAATCGAAAACCGCATCGGTGAGCACTCGCGTATCGAGCAGGTCTGCGTGGTCGGTGACGGCCTGCCGCAACCCATAGCCCTTTGCGTGCTGTCCGATGTGGGGCGCCAGGAGGCGGCCAACGACAGCCGCGATGAACTGGAAAACAGCCTCAAGGCCTTGCTCGCCGAGGTCAATGGCCGTCTTGATCATCATGAGCGGTTGCAAGGCCTGGTGTTGGTCAAGGAGGTCTGGGCAGTGGAGAACGGTTTCCTGACGCCGACCCTGAAAATCAAACGCGCGGTGATCGAGGGCACCTACGGCGAGCGCTTCGCCGAGTGGCAGCAGCGCAGCGAAGCCGTGCTCTGGCACGATTGAGCCTGAATGGGCCGGGCTGACCGGCCCTGTCTTCAACGCACAAGGAGCGCTTGCATGGGACTGTGGCAACGAACGCCTGATATCGATGCACTCAACACGACCCTGAAAAACAGCATTGGCGAGGTACTGGACATTCGTTTCGAAGCCTTCGACGACGAATCGCTCAGCGCCAGCATGGTGATCGACTCGCGTACCCATCAGCCCTACGGCCTGCTGCACGGTGGCGCCTCGGTGGTGCTGGCGGAAACCCTCGGCTCCACCGCCAGCTACCTGTGCATCGACAGCAGCCGTTTCTACTGCGTCGGTCTGGAGGTCAATGCCAACCATCTGCGCGTTTTGCGCAGCGGGCGTGTGCATGCAGTGGCGCGGCCGGTGCATCTGGGTCGTACCACTCATGTCTGGGACATTCGCCTCAGCGGTGATGACGGCAAGGTCAGCTGCATCTCGCGGCTGACCATGGCCATCGTTGCCCTGGGTGATCAGCCCCCGAAACTTTAAGTTTCTGCCTGCAATTTCATCCAAGATTTGCCCGGTCCGTGGCGCTACAGTACGCGCCATGGACCAGATCACTCATATTCAAAGCAGCTTGCCCGGCGTTCGCCTGATCGATGCCGAGTACCGTCGCTTCGCCTTTCCCCGGCACTTTCACCTGGAATATCACGTAGGCCTGCTGATACAGGGACAGCATCGCTACGCCTATGGCGGTGAGCGCCGGCATGTCGGGGCGGGGGACGTGCTGCTGATGGCGCCGGAAGGGATTCATGACGGCGCCTGCCTGGACGGTCAGAGCTACCGCATCCGGGTGATGGCGTTCGATCCCTCCTGGCTGGATGAGGCCAGTCGGACCCTGAGTGAGGGTCGTCAGGGCGCACCACGCCTGACCACCAGCAGTCTGCGTCACCCGCTGCTGTCGCAGCACCTGCAACGCTTTCATGCGGCGATGCTGGGCGGCTCGAGACTGGCCCAGGAAGAGGCGCTCTGGCAGGCGCTGGCTCATCTATTGGAGATGGGCTCGACCTTGCGTGTCAGCGAGCCACATCGCGTCTTCGATCAGCAGACCTGGCAGCGTCTGCGCGATTGGCTGGAGAGCCGCCTGGACGATCCGCCCACGCTGGAGGAAATCGCTGCTTTCTGTGCCATGAGTCCCTGGCAGGCATTGCGGCGTTTCCGCCAGCACACCGGCTTGCCGCCGCATCAGTGGCTGACCCAGCTGCGTCTGCAGCGGGCGTTGCCGCTGCTGTTGGCAGGTGAGCCTCTGAGCGAGATTGCCTTACGGCTGGGCTTCTACGATCAGGCGCATTTCTCGCGGCTGTTTCGCCGCACTTACGGTCTGCCACCGGCGCGCTTGCGTCAGGGCTGATTCAGCCGCCTGTCTCACCCTTTTCATTTCCTGGAGATCACCATGCAGGAGACATCCGTCTTGCTGTCGCTGGCCGCCGTGTTCGCGGTGGCGCTTGTCAGCCCCGGCCCCGATGTGGCGCTGGTGGTGCGTACCGCGCTGCATCAGGGCCAGCGTGCGGGCCTTCTTAGCGCGCTGGGCCTGGCCTGCGGCATTCTTTTGCATGGCACGCTGGTGCTCAGCGGCGTGGCTCTGCTGCTCAGTCGTACCCAGTGGTTGTTCGATCTGGTGCAGATCGGCGGCGCACTCTACCTGGGCTGGCTGGGGATCGGCGCGGTGCGTGCCTGGTGGCGCGGCAGTGCTGGCCCGAGGCGCCTGGATGGCGAGCTGACGCCCTCGATCTTCGGCCCCTGGTTGCGCGGCGTGTTCACCAATCTGGGCAACCCCAAGGCGCTGGTATTCTTCCTGGCATTGCTCAGCAGCCTGGTACCCGCCGACATGTCGCTCCCCGGCAAGGTGGCCTGCGCCGCGCTGCTGTTCGGCCTGAGCCTGTTCTGGTTCGGCCTGCTGGGGCTGACCCTGAGCCGGCCGCTGATGCGCCAGCGGTTGCTGCAGGTGGCGCCGACCATCGACTTCCTCTGCGGCCTGGTATTTCTGCTGGTGGCTGCCAGCATCGTTGGACGTCTGCTGCTATAGCCCTGGCCATTGCGCCGCAATCAATGGCCGTTACGGTCATTGCCGCCGGTTCACGGCTGCCGGAGAATCCGGGCTTATTCGCCTTTTCGAGTTCCATGATGCCGCAGCCGATCTTCTTCGCTCATGCCAACGGCTTTCCGTCCGCCACCTACGGCAAGCTGTTCGCCGCGCTGGCGCCGGATTTCCAGATTCGACACCTGGAACAGCACGGCCATGACCCGCGTTTTCCGGTCAATGACAACTGGTCGAATCTGGTCGATGAGCTGATCCATCACCTCGAAGGCGGCGACGAGCCGGTCTGGGGCGTCGGCCATTCGCTCGGCGGCGTATTGCATTATCACGCCGCCTTGCTTCGTCCCGAGCTGTACCGTGGGGTGGTGATGCTCGATTCGCCGGTGCTGACCCTGGCCGACCGCATGGTGATTCGCGCCGCCAAGCGTTTTGGCTTCATCGACCGCATCACGCCAGCCGGCCGCACGCTTGGGCGCCGTGAAGCCTTTGTCGATCTCGTCGAGGCGCGAGACTATTTCGCCGGCAAGAGCCTGTTTCGGCGTTTCGATCCCGAGTGCCTGGACGCCTATGTCAGTCATGGTCTGCAACTGAGCGAGCAGGGATTGCGCCTGAAATTCGATCCGGCCACCGAGATCAGTATCTATCGCAGCGTGCCGCACACCTCACCAGGGCTGCCACAGCAGCTGGCGGTGCCGCTGGCCATGGTGCGCGGTCGCCACAGTCGGGTGGTGTTGCCGCATCATGCGCGCCTGCTGCGGCGCATGCCGCGCGCGGAATATCACAACCTGCCTGGCGGCCATATGTTCCCTCTGGAACGTCCGCAGGTCACTGCCGATCTGCTGCGTCAGCTGTTCACCCGCTGGGCTGGTAGCCAGGAGCAAGGTGCATGAGCATGGATTTCGAGGAAGTTCGCCTGAGCCTGCCGCATATCGAGTTGGCGGCTCATCTCTACGGCCCAGAGGACGGTGTGCCGGTTCTGGCGCTGCACGGCTGGCTGGATAACGCGGCGAGCTTCGCGCGCCTGGCGCCGAAACTCGAGGGGCTGCGCATCGTCGCCCTGGATTTTGCCGGTCATGGTCATTCCGAGCATCGTTCGGCTGGCGCCGGTTACGCGCTGTGGGATTATGCCTTTGACGTGCTGCAGGTCGCCGAGCAGTTTGGCTGGGAGCGTTTCTCCATTCTCGGCCACTCCATGGGCGCGATCACTGCGGTGTTGCTGGCGGGGGCGATGCCCGAGCGGATCGCGCGCCTCGCCCTGATCGACGGCCTGGTTCCCTATACCGGTGAAGCCGAACAGGCGCCACACAAGCTCGGTGAGGCGCTGCGGGCCAGGCAGGCACTGAATGACAAGCGCAAACCGGTGTACGCCGAAATGGCGCGCGCTGTCGAAGCGCGTATGAAGGGCGTCGGCGCGGTCAGCCGTGAGGCGGCCGAGTTGCTGGCGCAGCGTGGCCTGATGCCGGTGCCGGGCGGCTACACCTGGCGCACCGACAGTCGCCTGACCTTGCCGTCGCCGCTGCGCCTGAGCTGGGCGCATGCGCAGGCGTTCGTTCGTGCGCTGCAGTGCCCGGTCAGTCTGGTATTGGCGGAGCAGGGCATGATGGGGGCGCAGTCGGCCGTGCGGACCCTGCTGCAGGAATTGCCGTTCGAGGTACACCGTCTGCCCGGTGGGCATCACCTGCATCTGGATGATGAAACCGGCGCGCAGCTCGTAGCGGATTGTTTCAATCCATTCCTGCGCTTGCCTTGACTTGCCTGCGGCCCTGGGGAAAGGTGTGGCGGTCTGCCATGGAGGATCGCATGATCGACCCGTTAAAAGTCGCCACTCGCTGTACAGCAAGCTCACCCGCCGTGTTTCTTCAGTGGACTGCCACCTCATGAAGGGGCCTGTGCAGTTTCTTTCTGCGGTGCTTGCCACGGTCTGCAGCGGTGTCGCACTGGCGGCCGATCTACCTGGCAGTCGCGACCTCGAGGTATTGCCACGTTTTCCCGCCAGTCACATCGTCGCGTTCAAGGAAGCGGCCGATGTCGAGCGTATCTACCCGCAAGGCTCCATTCGCCGCATCAGCGGGCGGTTGCGCTATGAGCGGGAAATTCTGGTGCAAGGCCAGCACAGTGTGGTGACCTATGAACTGCCGCGCACCCACAGTGCCGATCAGGTATTCACGGCGGCGCGGGAGACTTTGCTGGAGCAGGGCGCCGAACTGCTCTACTGGTGCCAGGGCCGTGAGTGCGGCGCGAGCAGCCTGTGGGCCAACTCGGTATTCGGCAATGCCACGCTGTATGGCTCCGATGACCAGCAGGCCTATGCGCTATTGCGCCTCGCCGAGCCGAATCACGAAAGCCTGCTGGCGCTTTACAGCATCACCCGTGGTAATCGCCGTGCTTACCTGCATGCCGAGCAACTGGACGCCGAAGCCCCTCTGGGCGTATTGCTGCCGACGCCGGCGACCTTGCTGCGTCAGTTGCGCAGCGATGGGCAACTGAAACTGCCCGACGAAGCCAGGGCCGACAGCGCCTGGGTGCAGGTGCTGGCGCGCAGCCTGAATCTCGACAGCACCTTGCGTGTCAGCCTTGCCGGCAGCCAGGCCGAGGCCTGGCGCGAGGCGTTGATCGAGCAGCGCGTGCGCGAAGCGCGCCTGGAGTTGGGTGAGCGCTCGGATGAAACACTGAGTGTGCGTTTGTTGCGTTAAGCTAGCATTCGCAATCGCCTGTCGCAGAGCGCCCGTAAGGGCGCTTTGTCGTTTCGTCGAAGGGAGTTTCGCTTGATGGCCACTAATGATCGTCTGCTGGTGCAGATTCTTCTGCTCGGCCTGCTGGCTGCCAGCCTCTGGGTGCTGGCACCGTTCTGGTCGGCGCTGTTCTGGGCCGCCGTGCTGGCCTTTGCCAGTTGGCCGCTGATGCGCCTGCTGACGCAATTGCTCAATGGGCGCCTGTCGCTGGCGGCGGGCATCCTGACGGGGGTCTGGGTGGTCATGGTCGCGGTGCCGCTGGTCTGGCTGGGCTTCAACCTGGCTGACCACATCAAGGATGCCAACGCCCTGGTCAAGGATCTGCAGGTCGAGGGCCTGCCGCCACCGCCGAGCTGGCTGGCCAGCATTCCGCTGGTCGGTGATCGCCTGGTGGAGCTGTGGCGCACCATCGACCAGCAGGGCGCTGCCTTCTTCGACACGCTGCGGCCCTACCTGGGCCAGGTCGGCAACTGGCTGGTGGCGCGTAGCGCGAAGATCGGTGCGGGTATGGTCGAGCTGGCCCTGAGCCTGGTGCTGGTGTTCTTCTTCTACCGTGATGGCCCGCGCCTGGCGGTGTTCGTGCACAGCCTGCTGGAGCGGCTGATCGGCGAGCGTGCCGATCATTATCTGAAGCTGGTTGCCGGCACCGTGCAGCGTGTGGTCAACGGCGTGATCGGCACCGCCGCCGCGCAGGCCGTGCTGGCTTACATCGGTTTCGTCATCGCCGGGGTGCCGGGGGCGCTGGTGCTGGGCCTGCTGACCTTCGCCTTCAGCTTCATCATGATCCCGCCGCTGATCTGGGGCCCCGCCGTGGCCTGGCTGGTGTGGCAGGGGGAGATCGGCATGGCGATCTTCCTCGGTGTCTGGGGCTTCTTCATCATCAGCGGGGTGGACAACATCCTCAAACCCTACCTGATCAGCCGTGGCGGCAACCTGCCGCTGGTGGTGGTGCTGCTCGGCGTGTTCGGCGGCATCCTGGCGTTCGGTTTCATGGGCCTGTTCCTTGGCCCGACGCTGCTGGCGGTGGCTTACAGCCTGCTCAGCGATTGGGTGACGGACAAGACGCCAGCGGCCGAAGCGGCAGTGGACAAACCGCTGCCAGGCGAGGAGCCACGCGGCTGATCAGCCGCGTTCGCTTTCGTACTTGTCGAGGGTGTCGCGAGCGATCTGCCGACCCAGCATGATCAGCTCCGGCGCCTTGTAGAACTCGAAGAAGCGGCATACGCGCTTGGGCACGTTGATCAGGATGTCCGGCGGGTAGCCAGCGATCTTGTACTGCGCCAATGACGTCTGCATCACCTCGAAGCTCTGGTTGACCAACTCCAGCAGCGAAGCTGGCCCGCTGAATTCGGCTACCCGTGAGCCGCTGGCGGATTTCGGCGCGGGTTCATCATCGTCTTTGTGGCTGGGCGCCGCGGCCGGGCTGATGTCATCGGCGAGCCGCTGCTGCTCGGCGAGCAACAGGCTTTCGTCCTCGCTCTTGCGGCGAAAACTGGGCAGGCGCGAGCCGAGCGACGTCATCAACTGGTCGATGCGACCCTTGAGGGCCGCAGGGCGCTCGATTACCGGCAACTGATAGTGATTCTGGTTGGTGGCATTGAGGTTGACCGCGATGATCAGGTCGCAGTGGCTGGAAACCACCGGCACGATCGGCAGCGGATTGAGCAGGCCGCCGTCGACCAGCATGCGCTTGCCCTGGATGACCGGCGTGAACAGGCTGGGAATCGCCGCCGAGGCGCGCATCGCCTGGTGCAGGCAGCCTTCCTGGAACCAGATTTCCTGCTGGTTGGTCAGGTCGGTGGCGACGGCGGTGAAGGG
>CAMPIF010000111.1 GCA_946886245.1 Ectopseudomonas composti
GGATCACCCCGCGATCCTGCAGATCATGCGGAATGCGCGGCGCAGGCGTGTCATGGCGAAAATACAGGTTGAGGGTGATCTCCCCCAGCAGGTGCTTGCCTTCGAGGGTGTGCTCGACCAGCTCCGGCTTGCCTGAGGCACCGGCCCAGATATGTATGCTGCCGTCGAGCAGGCCGCTGTAGAGGCGGGCACCGGGGTAGGCGCGAAAGTCTGCCTGGTATCCCGCTTCGTCGAGCAGGCGTGCGGTCAGCTCCAGGCCTGAACCACTGGGCTGGCCTTGTGCGTCGGTATAGGAAAAGGGTGGAAACTCGTAGTAACCCACGTGAACGCGTTGCCTGGCCTCGGCAGCATGAGCGGCGTGCAGCCAGAGCAGGACGATGAATATCAGGCAGAAGCGTCTTGGCATCCGGGTATTGCGGCTCTTGGCCGTCATTTGTTGTTATCGGGAGGTGCGCAACGAGCATGGACAAGTCGCGGTGGACTTGTCCAGTTCTGCACGTTTATTCCTGACTTGGCAGGAAAAAGCGACCGATCACCGGCAAATGGTCGGAAATGGTCAGGGTATCGCGCTGGCGAACCTGGCTGGCGAAGGGCGTCAGGCGCGGGCTGTAGAACAGGTAGTCGAGGGTGCGATCCGGGCCGCTGGCGGCGGGATCATTGGGGTAATGGGTGTACCACCTGGCCTGATCCTCGCCGCTGGCCTGTTGCAGGCTGGGGATCATCGGGTAGCGCCGGGCCAGGTCCTGCAGTTCGCTGTCGGCGGCGTACCAGCTACGTTGATCCTCCGGCAGATGCTGGAACTGGCCGGGCGGCAGCAGGTTGAGATCGCCACCCAGCACCCAGGTCTTGCCGGTGCCTTGCAATTGCTGGAGCAGGCCATCGGTCATTTGCACCTGGCGCTGCATGGTGTCCGCGCCCTGAGCGAAGGCATCGAAATGGGTGTTGATCGCCACCAGTTCGTCGCCGCCACGAATCGGCAGGTAGCTGACCAGCAGGGCGCGCTTGAGCTGGAACTGACGGCTCAGCAGGTCGCTTTCCAGCATGGGTAGTTGCAGGCGCTCGGCGCGGGCGATCTGGAAGCGGCTGAGGGTGCCGAGCTTCATGCCGACGCTGCCGAGGATGCGCGGGTGCGGGACGAAGCCGGCCTTCCAGTAGAACGCCTGGGTGCTGCAGGGGTAAAGGTCGCTCAGACGCGCCTGCAGCAGGGCCAGCTGATCCTGGTAGTCGCTGGCCCTGGCGTTGTCGTGCAGCTCCTGCAGCAGCACGACATCCGGTTGTTCGTCGCGCAGCACGCGCACCACTTCGTCCAGAGTGACGGCCAGGTCGGCGCTGCTCGGGCGCTCATCCGGGCCATCGCCGCCGGGCAGGTCGTACCAGAACACATGGCGTTTGCCGGCCAGGTACTGCAGGTTCCAGGTCATCACCTTGAGTGCCTGGCCAGGTTGCAGTTGAGCGACCTGGCCGCTGCATGACACGGCTGCCTCTTCACGGGGGAGCGGGCGCCAGGTCAGGCTGTAGACCAGCGCAATCAGCACCGCGAGCAATGACAACACAGTGATCAGGAGCAGACGAAGCGGGCGGGGCAGGGACATGGCGAAACGGGCGACTATGCTGGAAGGAGGCGAGGATACCTGACTGCGGCCTGTCGGCCCAGGCATGCGCGATCCTGCCGGGAGGTTGCGATGAACCAGCCGCTGATCGCCCAGCGTGGCCCCTACGCGTTGAATGTGGAAGCCGGGCGGGATTATTTCTGGTGCCGTTGCGGGCACAGCGCCAGCCAGCCATTGTGCGATGGCAGCCACAAGGGCAGTGGACTGACGCCACAGAAGTACCATGCAGAACGCACCGAACGGGTATTTTTCTGTGGCTGCAAGCACACGGCCACACCACCCTGTTGCGATGGCAGCCATAACAGGTTGTAGTGTCGGCGAGGCCAGGGCAGTGGGAGCAACGCATGTATCGCAAGGTATTCGCCAACAAGGTGTTCGACCGCAAGGTCGTACTCATCACGGGAGGTTGTGCCGGCATCGGTCGCGCCCTGGCGATGCGTTTGGCCCAGGCCGGTGCGCGGCTGGTGATTCTCGATCTGCAGCAGGCGTCGCTGGACAGCCTGGTGCAGCACCTGGCCGATCATCACAACGCCGAGGCTCTGGGCCTGCTCTGCGACGTCGCTGACGCCGAGGCGGTGCAGCGCGCCGTGGCGCTGGCAGTGGAGCGTTTCGGCGGCATCGATGTGCTGGTCAACAATGCCGGCATCACTCATCGCAGCACCTTCGCCGAGACCAGTCTGGAGGTCTTCCAGCGGGTCATGGCGGTCAACTATTTCGGTGCGCTGCACTGCACTCAGGCAGCGCTGCCCAGCCTGATTGCGCGGGGCGGGCAGATCATCGTGCTCAGCTCGCTATCGGGCATCGCGCCGTTGCTCTATCGCAGCGCTTACAACGCCAGCAAGCACGCGCTGCACGGCTTGTTCGAGACACTGCGCTTTGAGCTCAAGGGCTCGGGTGTGAACGTGATGCTGGTGTGCCCTGGCTTTACCGCGACCGATCTGCGCAAGAATGCCCTGGTCGGTGACGGCTCGGTGGCCGCCCAGCCACCCTTGGCGATGGGCAAGGTGGCTTCGCCGCAGGATGTCGCCGAGGCCATCTACCATGGGGCGCTCAAGCGTCGGCGTCTGCTGGTGTTGTCCAACGTCGATTGGCGCGCCCGGGTGCTGGCGCGCTTCTTCCCGAGGCTGTTCGAGCGGGTGCTGCTGCCGCGGCTTTCCGGGCTGCGGCCGCAGCGTTCGGGGCGCAATTGATGCGCCTCTGGCTGCTCGCACTGCTGATCCTGGCGCCTCTGTGCCGTGCTGGCGAAGGCGAACCCCTGCGGGTGATGACCGACCTCTGGCCGCCCTTTCGCATGGAAGACGAGAACGGTCAGTTGCAGGGCCTGGATATCGATCTGCTGGCCGAACTGTCACGGCGCACCGGGCTGCGTTTCGACGTGGAGCGGGCGCCCTGGGCGAGAGGCCTGGCTGCGCTGGAGCAGGGCAAGGCCGACCTGATGACCGGGCTGGCCAGGACGGCGGAGCGTGAGCGTTATATCCAGTATCTGGATGCGCCTTACTACGCCTGCTCGCCGCGTTTCTACGCCAATCCGGTGCTGGCTGCGCGCCTGGACGACTACGAGAAGCTTCGCGGGCTGCGCATCGGCCATGTGCTGGAGTCGGTGTACTTCCAGCCGTTCGATGGCGATCAGGCGTTGAACAAGGTCGGTGTCAGTAACGAGAGCCAGTTGCTGCAGATGCTCGTGCGCGGTCGTATCGACGTGCTGGTGGGCACCGACTGCCAGGTCGACTACGCCTTGCTGACCCCCGAACTGGGCGGTCGCATCGTCAAGGCTGCCTACCGTCCCGAGGCGCGCACCGATCTCTACATCGGGTTTTCCCGTCAGCGCCTGGAGCGTCTGCCGCAACTTGCGGCTGCGCTGCAGACCCTGCTACGCGAGGGTTGGGTAGCGCGAGCGGCTCGGCGTTACCAGGTGGTGGTGGCGCATCAATAGCAGGCCCTGTCAGCCATGATCGTGTGGCTCGACGTACAGCTCGTACATCAGCTCCATATCCCAGTAAGCCGCCTCGATCTTGTGGCCGTCGAGGTCCCTGACGAAACAACCGTAGTAGGGCTCGCCGTAGTCCGGGCGCGGGCCTGGCTGGCCTTCGTCCGTGCCGCCGGCTGCCAGCGCCGCCTCGTGAAAGGCATGTACCGAGGCCTTGTCCGGGGCGACGAAGCCGAAGTGGCTGCCGTTGCCGAGCGTCGCCGGCTGACCATTGATTGGCGTCTGCACCCAGAACTCCGGGTACTCGCGGCCGAAGGCCACCGCCCCGGGATGGCGCATGATTTCCCGGCAACCGAGAGTGGCCAGCACCTTGGCGTAGAAGGCGCTGGCGGCGCCGAAGTCGTTGGTGCCGATGGACACGTGGGACAGGATGCTGGGGTTCGTTTCGCTCATGGCGCTCTCCTTGATCGGGCCAAAGCTGCAAGCCTAGTCACTGTTCTCGCTATTCGCCGCTTGCTGCGGTTCGAGCAACATGAACAGGCGGAACAGCACCACGATGGCGAACAGTTGCAGGAAGCCGTTGCCGGTCTGATGCAACACCCACAGCAGGGTGTCGCTCGGGTTGGGTTGCGTCCACCAGTCGAGCAGCCACAACGGCACCAGCACGTTGGCCAGGCAGGCGAACACCGGCCAGAAGCGCCCTTCGGTCAGCGTGAAGCTGGCCTGCAACGCGCGTAGCGGCGGCTCCTGACGCAGTACCAGAATCAGTTCGGAGAAGGCCAGGCGCATCATGAGCCAGATGCCTGGCACGATGAACAGCGACAGACCGAGCATGATTGCCAGGGTGCTCAATCCGGTCATCAGGGCGAAGGTCGGCCACAGCTGCAGCCCGGCCGCGAACAGCGGCGCGTTGGCGGGTGTCTGGCCGATGCTGCGCGCGTGCAGGAAGAGGATCAGCGGCGCGGCATACAGCGGGTAGAAGAGAATGCCGAGCAGCACGCCATAGGCCGGGTTGGCACCTTCGCCGAGCTGGACGGCGAGGATCGTCTGGGCGATGGCCTCGAGCAGCAACAGCGGCAGGGTCAGGCGGGCAATGGCCAGCAGGTTGTGGCTGGAGAAAAACCAGGCGTCGCGCAGGACGGACAGAGGCTTCATCGGCAGGTTACCAAGTGTGTGGGCGTGGGCGCTGTAGCCGTTCGCCGGGGCAGTCGAATGAGTTCAAGGGTACTCCAGCTGCGCGTTGGGCAGTGCGGCGAGCAGACGCGGTAGTTCGTTACCAGGCACTTCCAGAGTCAGCTCGGGCGGGCCGGGTGAATACAGCAGAAAGTCGCAGGCCAGCACCGCACGGTCGATCAGCAGGGTGATGCTGGCGTCATGTCCGAACGGACAGGCGCACATCGGCACGCAGCCGGTGTGCTCGATCAGTTCCTCGTCGCTGGCGATGCGCGGGCGACTGCCGAGCAGCGCTTTGAGCCTGGCCCAGTCGGCGCGGGCGCCTTCGAGGGTGATCAGCATGGCGTAGTGCTGTGCACCGGTGCGCAGGAACAGGCTCTTGCTCTCCACACCGCGCAGCCCAAAACGCTGGCGCACGGCATGGGCGGTGGGGTAATCCAGCACCGGCTCGTGTTCGACCAGTCGATGAGCGATATCCAGGCGTTGCAGCAGTTCGAGATTGCGCTGGCAAAGCAGTTGTAGAGGCGTCATGGCGGCAAGGATAGGGTCTGCGCCGCGCCCGGGCCAGCCCCGGCCGCATCCGTGGCCCGGCTCTGGCATACTGGCGCCTTCGTTGCCCCCGAGGACTCCCGGTGAAGAAGATCGCCGTATTCGCCGATGTGCAGAACCTCTACTACACGGTGCGCCAGGTCTATGGCTGCCACTTCGACTACAGCGTGCTGTGGGCCGAGGTCAGTCGCCGTGGTGTGATCGTCGAAGCGTACGCCTACGCCATCGACCGTGGCGACGCCAAGCAGCAGCAGTTCCAGCAGATCCTGCGCAAGCTGGGCTTCACCGTGAAGCTCAAACCCTACATCCAGCGCAGCGACGGCTCGGCCAAGGGCGACTGGGACGTCGGCATCACCATCGACGTGCTCGATGCCGTCGAGCGCGTCGACGAGATCGTTCTGGCCTCCGGCGATGGCGACTTCGACTTGCTGCTCGAGCGGGTGCGCAGCCGTGGCGTCGAGGCCATCGCCTATGGCGCGCCGGGGCTGACGGCGCAGTCGCTGATCCGCGCCGCCAGTTTGTACGTGCCCATCGAGGGTGAACTGCTGCTGCGCAATCATTGAGAGCCTGTGAACAAGTCGACTGCGCTCGGCATCTCGCGCTTCGGCTCTGCTCGCAATGCTCATGCATTTCAATACACTCCGCCTGCTGTGCGCAGGCCCAGCGCGACCTGCCTGCGTTCGCGACGACTTCTTCAAAAGCTCCGAGGTTTTAGTTGGAATCCATCGCCGTCATCGACTTCGAAACCACCGGCGTGTCGCCGAGCCAGGCGCGTGCCACCGAGATCGGCGTGGCGATCATCGAGGATGGGCGCATCGTCGATCGCTACCAGAGCCTGATGAACAGCGGCGCCTGGGTGCCGCCGTTCATCGAGCAACTCACCGGCATCAGCAACGCCATGCTGCGCAAGGCGCCGCCCTCGGATCAGGTGATGAACGAGGTGGCCGACTTCATCGGCGAGCGGCCGCTGCTGGCGCACAATGCCTCTTTCGACCAGAAGTTCTGGGACGCCGAACTGGCGCGGGTGCGCCGTCGTCGTGCGCAGCCCTTCGCCTGCTCGCTGCTGCTGTCGCGACGTCTGCTGCCCGAGGCGCCGAGCCACAAACTGGGCAATCTCAACGCCTGGGCCGGCCTGCCGGATACCGGCCGCGCTCACCGCGCCCTGGCCGATGCCGAGATGGCGGCGAACCTGACGTTGCACCTGTTCGGCCTGCTGCGCGAGCGCCATGGTCGGCACCAGGCCGATCATGCGTTTCTCTGCCAGTTGCAGAACCTCTCCGCCGCCAAGGTGCGAGCATTGCTGGCCGCGGCCTGCTGAGCTTGCCTCGTACCTGTGGGAGCGGCTTCAGCCGCGAGCTTTTATCGCGGCTAAAGCCGCTCCTACGGTTCTGTGGTTTGCCGTCAGAATTTCGCGGCTGAAACGGAATCCCGCCCAGCCGCTCCTACGGCGGGTGTGAACGGGTAAACTACTCGCCAGTTCTTCTACTTCCTGCGGTTACCCTTCATGACCTTCGCCTCCCTCGGTTTGATCGAGCCGTTGCTGCATACCCTTGCTGATCTCGACTACCAGACGCCGACCCCGGTGCAGACTCAGGCCATCCCAGCCGTGCTCAAGGGCCGTGATCTGATGGCCGCGGCGCAGACTGGTACCGGCAAGACCGCCGGTTTCGCCCTGCCGCTGCTGCAGCGCCTGACCCTGGAAGGCCCGCAGGTCGCCAGCAACTCCGTGCGTGCGCTGGTGCTGACGCCAACCCGCGAACTGGCCGAGCAGGTACTGCAGAGCTTCTTGAGCTACGGCCAGCACCTGCCCCTGACCAGCTATGCGGTGTACGGCGGCGTCAGCATCAACCCGCAGATGATGAAACTGCGCAAGGGCGTCGATGTGCTGGTGGCCACGCCGGGGCGGCTGCTGGACCTGTATCGGCAGAACGCGGTGAAGTTCTCCCAGTTGCAGACCCTGGTGCTGGATGAGGCCGACCGCATGCTCGACCTGGGTTTTGCCCGCGAGCTGGACGAGCTGTTCAGCGCACTGCCGAAAAAGCGCCAGACCCTGCTGTTCTCCGCCACCTTCTCCGATGCCATCCGGCAGATGGCCGGCGAGTTGCTGCGCGACCCGTTGTCAGTGGAAGTAAGCCCACGCAACGCCGCCGCCAAGAGCGTCAAACAGTGGCTGATTCCGGTGGACAAGAAGCGCAAGAGCGAGCTGTTCCTGCACCTGCTGCAGGAAAACCGCTGGGGCCAGGTGCTGGTGTTCGCCAAGACCCGCAAGGGCGTCGATCAGCTCGAACAGGAACTGCTGGCGATGGGCGTGTCTGCTGATTCGATTCACGGCGACAAGCCGCAGCCGAGCCGCCTGCGTGCATTGGAACGCTTCAAGGCCGGCGAGGTGCAGATTCTGGTGGCCACCGACGTGGCCGCACGTGGCCTGGACATCGACGACCTGCCGCTGGTGGTCAACCTCGACCTGCCGATCAATGCCGAAGACTACGTACACCGCATCGGCCGCACGGGGCGTGCTGGCGCTACGGGTGAGGCGATTTCCCTGGTCTGCGCCGACGAGGTGGATCAGCTGGCGGCGATCGAGAACCTGACCCAGCAATTGATCAAGCGCGTCGACGAGCCGGACTTCATTCCCGATCACCGCGTACCGCAGACGGCGGTCGGCGGCCAGGTGCTGAAGAAACCGAAGAAGCCCAAGCAGAAGCTGATCCCAGGTGCGGCCAAGCCTGCCGGCAAGGGCAATATCCACCTCGGCCGCTGGTTCGAGGATGAAGACGCCAAGCCCAAGGCCAAGGCGGTGCGCAAGGTGCCGAGCTTCGGCAGCAAGCCCAAGGGCGGCAAGAAATAGGGGGTCTTGCCATGTGGGAGGGGCTTTAGCCGCGACAGTGCGTAGGGCGGACAACGCGAAGCTTGTCCGCCAATGAGGCTCAGGTGTTCTGGCCGATTCGCCACAGCACGCCGCTGGGGTCGAACACCATGAACTCGCGCATGCCCCAGGGCTGATCCTGCGGCGCGATCAGCCGCGTGTCGAACCGCTCATCCAGGCGGGCTGCCTGAATTTGCGCCCACCAGGCATCGACTTCTTCCACGAGCAGGTGCATGACGAAGTTCTCCGCCTGTTCCTTCACGTAGAAGTTCTGCAGCAGGAAGGCGCAGTGCTCGCCGTGGCTGAAGTAGGCCAGCTGTTCGTCCGCCCAGCCGAGCTTGAAGCCCATCGTCTGGTAGAAGTCCTTGCTCAGTTCGAAGTCCCGTGCCGGGACGAAGGTTTTCAGTTCAACGCTGTGCAGCATGTAAATCTCTTTTTCGTCAGAACCGTAGCCCGGATGCAATCCGGGAGCACCTGGCACCGGCCCCGGATTGCATCCGGGCTACGACGTTTCTATCGAGCCGGTTGCGCTCGTGCCGCCACGGCCGCCGCCGTCATGTCGTAGATCACCAGGCACACGTGTTCCACCGGCTGGCCGGCCAGCGGCAGCAGGGTGACGTTCTGGTACATGAAATCGGCCTGGCCGGTGATCGGCTGGTAACTCTTGAAACGCATCAGGTACGGGCGTTGCTGCCACAGGCTGAAGGCGCGAGTGCCCAGCTGCACCACGCTTTCCACCTTGCGCTCCAGCCAGGGCCGGTCGATGTCCGGGAACAGCTCGAACAGCGAGCGCCCCTGTACCTTGTCCGGGCCCAGCCCGGAGTGGTTCTCCATGAAGGCATTCCACACTTCGACGCGGTATTGGCGGTCGAGCACCACCACGCCGACGTCGATGCATTGCACGATGTCGAGCAGCCAGTGAACCTCCTTGATATCGATCTGCGTGGGCATCGCCTCACTCCATCAGGTAGCCGATCTTGTCGGTCAGACGTTTGATCGAATCTTCGGTGAACAACAACAGCAGGTCGAAGTGGATGGCATGGCCTTCCAGGCTGTAGCTGATCTCCACGGCCAGGGTCTTGCGCCAGCGCTGGCGGTTGATCTGGATGAGCTGGTCGAGACTGGCATGCTGGCCGAGCAACTGCGGGTGGCCCTGGGAGAAGCGCAGGTCGAGTTGCTCGGCGACGCCGGCCAGGCAGGCGCCGATCAGGATGCTGGCCAGGTCCAGCAGCATCTCCGAGCTTTGCGCTTCGTTCTCCGGTTGCCAGCCGAGCAGGCGCGCCATGTCGTCCACTTCCGAGTCATGGAACAGCAGCAGCGCCTCGCCGGCGATGGCCTCGCCGATGAAACCCTGGCAGATGGCGCTGAAGCGCTCGCCGCGTTGGGCGTCGAGCAGGGTCATGTGCAGTTCGCTGACTTCGAAGATGTTCACCTGCGGCACCGGCAATTGCACGAACACACCCAGTACCTTGGCCAGTAGCGCGGCGGCGCGACCCATGGCGACGTTGCTGACTTCGCGCAGGGCATCGCGGAAGCTGACCTTGAGTTCCGACAGTGCAGCGGCCTGGGCCTGTGCCGCTGGCGTGGCCTGCGGGTCGAACAGCTTCAGGTCGATCAGCGTCTGGCGCAGGATCTCGGGGTCGGCGGGTTTCTTGAGGAAGGCCAGGGCGCCCAGCTCACGCACGCGGCGTACGGCTTCTTCCTGCACGTCGCCGGACACCACGATGACCTGGCTGCTGAGCCCTTCAGCGCGCAGTGCGGCCAGGGTCTGGTAGCCATCGAGCACCGGCATGGTCAGGTCGAGCAGCATGACCTGGCCCAGGCCCTGGCGGATCGATGCCAGCGCCTCTTCGCCGTTGCTGGCCTGGCTGAGGGAAACCGGCCACTCAGCCGGCAGCGCGCGGATCAATTGCTTGCGCGCCATGTTGGAGTCGTCGCAGACCAGCAGCGGGATCACGGCGGGGAATTACCTGTGTGGGAAGCGCCAATTCTGAGCATAGACGCAGCCCGTGTGAGGGCACAGCGGTTTTCAGGCATAGGCGGGTGAAACTCGCCAGACCATGGTGGCGGGTTGCACCCGTCCTACGGACTCAGCCAGTCGGTAGGGTGGGCTTCAGCCCACCAAAAACGGTCAGCTACGTGAGGGCACAGCGGTTTTCCGGCGTAGGGCGGGTGAAACCCGCCGGATCAAAGTGGCGGGTTGCCCCCGCCCTACGGACTCAGCCAGCGCAGCATGCCCCGCGCTGCCACCCGCCCGCTGGCGAAGCAGGCGGTCAGCAGGTAGCCGCCGGTGGGCGCTTCCCAGTCGAGCATTTCGCCGGCGCAGAACACGCCGGGTAGCGCTTTGAGCATCAGTCCATCGTCC
>CAMPIF010000112.1 GCA_946886245.1 Ectopseudomonas composti
GCGCAGGTCAGCGGCGAGAAACTCGCTGGCACGCAGCAGCATGGCGTCATTCAGGCGCGCGCTGAAATAGCCGATGGCGCTGCTGGCGGCCACCGCGACCAGCAAGGCGAAGAACAGCACCCGCAACTCGCCGGCGCGGGCATCGCGCAGCAGTTGGCGGGCAGCGAGCGACAACAGACGAGTGAAGGGCACGCGTTTCATCAGGGCTCCACGCGGTCGATCAGGTGTCCGGCTTCCAGGCGGATCAGGCGCTGGCAGCGGTGCGCCAGGCGCTCGTCGTGGGTGACCAGCACCAGGGTGGTACCGCGTTCCTGGTTGAGCTGAAAGAGCAGGTCGCTGATGCGCTCACCGGTGTGGCTGTCGAGGTTGCCGGTGGGTTCATCGGCGAACAGCACGTCCGGTTCTGCAGCGAAGGCGCGGGCAATGGCCACACGCTGTTGCTCACCACCGGAGAGCTGGCGCGGGTAGTGCGTCAGACGTTGACCCAGGCCGACGCGTTCGAGCAGCGTACGAGCACGCTGGCGGGCATCGGCATGACCTTCCAGCTCCAGCGGCAGCATCACGTTCTCCAGTGCGTTGAGGCTGTCGAGCAATTGAAAGGACTGGAAGACGAAACCCACATGCTCGGCGCGCAGGCGGGCGCGCTGGTCTTCATCGAGTTCGCTGAGGTTCTTGCCGGCCAGCAGCACCGCACCGCCGCTGGGCAGATCCAGGCCGGCGAGCAGGCCGAGCAGGGTGGATTTGCCAGAACCTGAGGCGCCCACGATGGCCAGGCTGTCGCCTTTGCTCAGTTCGAGATCGAGATCATGGAGGATGGTCAGCTCGCCTTCCGCGCTGCTGACCACTTTGCTAAGGTTCCGCGCAGCGAGAATGCTCGAAGTCATGGAGATTCCAAATGCGTGCATGGTGGTTGAGTGGTGCCTTGGCCCTGACGCTCTGGGCTCAGGGAGCGGTTGCAGGCACCCTGCTTGTGGTCGGCGATAGTATCAGCGCGGCTTTTGGCCTGGATAGCCGCCAGGGATGGGTCGCTTTGCTGGAAAAACGCCTCGATGAAGAGGGTTTCGAGCACGCGGTGGTCAATGCTTCGATCAGCGGCGATACCAGTGCAGGTGGCGCCGCACGGCTCTCTGCGCTCCTTGCAGAGCACAAGCCGGAGCTGGTCATCATCGAGTTGGGAGGCAACGATGGCCTGCGTGGCCAGCCCCCTGCGCAATTGCAACAGAATCTTGCGTCGATGATCGATAAATCGCAGTCCGCCGGTGCCGATGTACTGCTTCTCGGCATGCGTTTGCCACCCAATTATGGCGCGCGTTACACCACATCGTTCGCCCAGGTTTTCGCCGATTTGGCGGAACAGAAGAAGGTGCCGCTGGTGCCGTTCTTTCTCGAGGGGGTCGGTGGCGTGCCGGGGATGATGCAGGCCGATGGCATTCATCCGACCGAGCCCGCGCAGGCAGTGTTGCTGGAGAATGTCTGGCCGACGCTCAAACCGCTGCTGTAAGTGTCTGTTTTCGAGGGAAAACAGACTAGGCACAGGCTTTTCCGCCTGCAGCCTTTCGGCTAATGTGGCCGACCTGTCACGGAGCTCCAGATGCCGCGTCCCGCCTGGTCCCTATATGCCTACCAACTGATCGAGCCGGATGAGCAGCTGGATCTGTTCGCCTGCCGTGAGGTGCGCGTGCACCTGGTGGCTCGCCAGCTGCGCCTGGGCGGGCATGCCGATCGCACGCTTTGCGGCGGCTTGTTGCCGGCACAACCGCGCTGGCGGACGCTGGAAAAGGTCTGGCTGCGTGACCGCCGCCTGTGTCCTGCTTGCCTGGCGACATTCGAGGCGCAGCGCCAGGGTTTGTGCTCGAATTGGGCGGATGGCTGACGTCTGCCCGGCTTGCGAATGGCGGTGTACAATCGCCGCAATATCATTCAACTCTTCAAGGGACATCCCGGATGTTGTCGCGCTTCTCTGCGGTCAACCGCTGCCTGACTCTGGTCGCGCTGTGCTCCAGCGCTGCGGTACAGGCACTCGAACTTCCACTGCCGCCGCCAGGCGACGATGTGGTGGGCCAGGTACAGGTGATCAAGGCCAAGTACGAGGACACCTTCGCCGATCTGGGAGCGGCAAACGATCTCGGTTATCTGGAAATGGTCGCCGCCAACCCGGGGGTCGACCCCTGGCTGCCGGGCGAGGGCAGCGAGGTCATCCTGCCGACCCGTTACGTGCTGCCTCCCGGGCCGCGTGAGGGCATCGTCATCAACCTGGCCGAATATCGTCTGTATTACTTCCCGAAAGGCCAGAACGTGGTGCACACCTTCCCGCTGGGCATCGGTCGTGAGGGCTGGGGGTCGCCGCTGGGCACTGGCCGCGTGACCGTGAAGACGCCGAACCCGGCCTGGTATCCGCCTCAGTCGATTCGTGAGGAGCATGCGGCCGAAGGCGATATCCTGCCTACCGTGGTACCGCCTGGCCCGGACAATCCGTTGGGCCCTTACAAGATGACGCTGTCGTTCCCTGGCTACCTGATCCATGGCTCGAACAAGAAGTTCGGTATTGGCATGCGCGTCAGCCACGGCTGCTTCCGCATGCTCAATCACAACGTGCTGGACCTGGCAGGCATGGTGCCGGTCGGCACGCCGGTACGCATCATCAACGAGCCCTACAAGTTTGGTGTGAGCAGCGGCAAGGTCTATCTGGAAGCGCATGCGCCACTGGATGACGAGGGCGATCCCTCTGTCGTCGACAAGCACACGGCGGTGATCAATGCGTTGCTCAAGCGTGACGAGCTCAGCGGCCTGCGCCTTGACTGGGAGATGGTCCGCGAGGTGGTTGCTGCCGAGGACGGTATACCGGTGCCGATCGCGGCGCAGACCGAGCATGTAGTCGCGAGCAGCGATAGTCCGTTCTGATCGAGCAACGTTGTAAAAACCCGCCTGCATTCGTGTACGCGGGTTTTTTATTGCCCGGCAATCGAGACGTTCCGAGAGTGCCAGGGCGCGAGCGGGCAATAAAAAAGCCGCACCAGTTGCCTGGGGCGGCTTTCGAAAAAACGAGTCGCAATTACTTGCGGCTGGCTTTTTCCAGCATACGCAGAGCGCGCTCGTTAGCTTCGTCAGCAGTCTGCTGAGCTTTCTGAGCAGCGGCCATAGCTTCATCGGCCTTGCGGTAGGCTTCGTCAGCACGGGCCTGAGCACGAGCAGCTGCGTCTTCGGTAGCAGTCAGACGAGCTTCGGTTTCTTTGGACATGCTGCTGCAACCGGTAGCCAGAACTGCGGCCAGAGCCAGAGCAGAGAATTTCAGAACGTTGTTCATCGTGTTCCCCTTGAGGTGGAGTTTTCCATAAAGAGCAATTCCCCAACTGCGGGAAATTAGCCGGCGTACATACTACCTATTACTTTTAGTAAGTAAACGGAGCCAAGGCAAGAGTTGCAGTTTTTTTTCTTTGGGCAGGGCGCTGAAGGATAGAATCTGCGTGGGCTGGCTAAAAAACAGTCAGTTACGCATTCGATACAGTGTAGCGGTCATACGAGCTGTTATAACTATCCCGGCTTGGAAACTAAAACAATAAAAGAGGGGATGCAGATGCTTGGGAATCTGGGGCTTTTGCTGGGCTTGGGGCTGCTTATCTTCATGGCGTTGCGCGGGGTGAACATATTCATCGCGGCATTGCTGTGTTCGATTCTGGTGGCCCTCACCAATGGCGTCGCCGTATCAGGTGCACTGCTCGAGCACTTTCCATTCGGCCCCTTGGGTGCATTCACCTTTGCGGGCAAGTTCTTCGTGCTGTTTCTCTGCGGTGCGATCTTCGGCAAGGTCATGGCTGCCAGCCAGGCGGCCAGCAGTATCGCTCAGGCCATTACCCGTGGCCTGGGTACGCAGCGCACGCTCTGGGTGGCGATGCTGGTGTGTGCGGTTCTCACCTATGGCGGGGTGGTGGTATTCGTGGTGATCTTCACCATGTATCCACTGGGTATTACCCTGATGCGCGAGGCCAACCTGCCCAAGCGATTGTTCTGCGCCGCCACCGCACTGGGGGCGGGAACCTTCACCATGACGGCCCTGCCTGGCTCACCTTCGATTCACAACGTGATCGCAGCCAGTGCACTGGGCACCGACCTGTTCGCAGGTGCCTGGATTGGTCTGTTCGCCTCGCTGGTGATGATTGGTCTGGGCATGGCCTATCTGCAGCGCGAATGGCGCCTGGCGCGCGAACGAGGCGAGGGGTTCGAGCCTAACGCGCAGGACGAGCGCATGCAGCAGTTGGCCGGTGCGCCGGGTAGCGGGCCACACTGGGGCATGGCGTTGGTGCCGATCATCGTGGTGTTGGGGATCATTCTTCTGCCGCGTCTGCTGGTTCTGTCTGGTGCAACTGAGCCAGGCGAAGGGGCGCTGGGCAGACTCTTGGCTTTCAGCCAGTCGCAGCCGATTCTCTGGCCCAGTCTGGCCCTGGTGATCGCGACCGGGGTGGCTGTGCTGATGTTTTCGGCGTTGCGCCGTAATACCGTCGCCTTGCTGGGGCAGGGGGCTGACGATGCGATCATGCCGCTGCTCAACACTGCTGCGGTGATCGGTTTTGGCGGTGTGGTTACCCAGACCGCAGGTTTCGCCCAGTTCGCCCAATGGATACTGGGAGTGGATCTGCCGCCGCTGTTGTCGGTGTTCGCCTCGGTTAGCGTGGTCTCGGGGATCGTCGGTTCGTCGTCTGGTGGCCTGCAGATTTTCATGCAGACCCTGGCACCGCGTTATCTGGAGATGGGGGTGGACCCTGAGGTGCTGCACCGGATCGCCAACATCACCGCTGGCGGGCTCGATTCACTGCCGCATTGCGGGGCAGTGATCGCGATGCTGATGATCATGGGGCTGACTCACAAGCAGGCGTACAAGGACATCTTCGTCATCACGGTACTGGTCCCCGTGATTGCGGCCTTGCTCTGCATCGCAGTCTTGAGCTTCTGATTGCTCGTGGCTGGGCAGCCCGGCGGCTGATAAGCTTGGCCAATAGCGTGGTCGGAAGTGGCACCGGAATTTGCGCTTTTGCCAAAGCACCGGTATGAAGTAAAAATTGATGCGCCGCTAACGGTTTGCGGCTAGAGGAGTGAAGATGAGCGAGGGGTTGTCCATTCACCACGACCAGGCGAGTCACCAGTTCGTGACGACCGTCGATGGTGATCGTGCCTATCTGGCCTATATGGATCTGGGCAAGCAGACGCTGGACATCTATCGCACCTTCGTACCCAACGGCCTGCGTGGTCGAGGCATCGCTGCGGCGTTGACCGAGCATGCCCTGCAGTACGCCGAAGGCAAGGGCTACACGGTGATTCCGTCCTGCTCGTATGTCGAGCGCTACATGGAGCGACGCTCGCGTCACCAGTAGGCATCGGTTCGGCGTGGCGGGCTGAAGCCCACCCTGCGTGTGAATGCGGATACAAAAACGCCGGGCAATGCCCGGCGTTTTCATTGCTGTTGCGTCCTTAGAGGGTGTTTACAAGATAGGCGAACGAAGGCAAGACAAGGAGAAAACGATCGAGAAAGCGGAGTTTACGTGCTGTAAATGAGCATTTCGAGATCGTTTTCAACGCAGTATTGCCAAGTGCAGCCATTTTGTAGACACCCTCTTAGCCGCGAGGGCGCTTGGGAAGTACGTCCTTGAGCTTGGCATGCATGCTGCGCAGGCTTTTCTCGGTGGTATCCCAGTCGATGCAGGCATCGGTGATGGATACACCGTATTTGAGGTCGCACAGATTCTTCGGAATCGACTGGCTGCCCCAGCCCAGGTGACTCTCGACCATCAGGCCAACAATGGAGTTGTTGCCTTCGAGAATCTGGTTGGCCACGTTCTCCAGAACCAGCGGCTGCAGTGCCGGGTCCTTGTTGGAGTTGGCGTGGCTGCAGTCGACCATGATGTTCGGGCGAATGCCGGCTTTCGTCAGTTCCTGCTCACAAATGGCAACGCTGACCGAATCGTAGTTGGGTTTGCCATTGCCGCCGCGCAGTACCACGTGGCCGTAGGCGTTGCCCTTGGTGGTGACGATGGACACGCCGCCTTCCTGGTTGATGCCGAGGAAACGGTGCGGGCTGGAAACCGACTGCAGGGCGTTGATGGCCACCGTCAGACCGCCGTCGGTGCCGTTCTTGAAGCCAACTGCCGAGGACAGGCCCGAGGCCATTTCCCGGTGGGTCTGGGATTCGGTGGTGCGTGCGCCGATGGCCGACCAGCTGATCAGGTCCTGCAGGTACTGCGGGGAGATCGGGTCGAGCGCCTCTGTGGCGGTGGGCAGGCCCATTTCCGCGAGGTCGCGCAGCAGCTTGCGGCCGATGTGCAGACCGTCCTGGATCTTGAACGAGTCGTCCAGGTACGGGTCGTTGATCAGGCCTTTCCAGCCGACCGTGGTACGCGGCTTCTCGAAGTACACGCGCATGACCAGGAACAGACTGTCGGACAGCTCGGCAGCCAGCACCTTGAGGCGCTCGGCATACTCGTGAGCGGCCTTGATATCGTGGATGGAGCAGGGGCCGACGACCACGAACAGGCGATGATCCTTACCGTCGAGGATGTCGCGCACCACCTGACGGCCATGGGCCACGGTCTTCAGTGCGGCATCTGTCAGGGGGATTTCGCGTTTGAGCTGATCGGGGGTGATCAGGGTTTCATTGGAAGCGACGTTGAGGTCGTCGATCGGTAAATCAGCCATCGTGCTATTCATCGGGTCAGGTCGTCAGGTCACGGGTGCCGGCCGCCAGCGATCCCCTATGGCGGTGCACAGCTAGTTGGTGCAGGGGGAGCCGAACCTTAGCGCGTACGGGGCGGCGCGACAATGGGCGTTAAGTTCAATAAGCCTCATAGAGTGGCAGTATGAGGTGGGTTATTGCTCTCGTTGCCGGGGGCTGCGCCGTATTCAGGCGAGATAGGGAAATTCGGCGGCATGCTTGGCGATCCAGTCCTGAGCGCATTGTTCGATGGCCATGGGGTGGCCTGATGCCTGTTCCAGCTGTTGTCGGTAATGCTGGATCTGGCAGACCTGCTCGACCATGCGCGCGCGGAACAGGGTGTCTTCATCGAGAAAGGCGATGCCTACCAGGTAATCGCTATCCTGGCGCCGACACCAGGCCACCACGCCGGGGTAGCGTGCCTGTTCGCCCAGTAGCGGGATGCGCAGTTCAACCGAGGTGCCACGGCGAAAGCCGCGTGACGAGTTGCATGCCACCCCACCCAGGCTGATATTGTTCAGCCGCTGCCGGGGAATGCAGGCCTGTTTTCGCAGGACCAGTTCCACCGGCATATCGCTTGGATGACGCAGAAACTTACGCATGAACACCGACCTTGAATGCAGGCAAACTGATATCAATGAATTCAGTATAGCGACGCAATTGGAATTGACCGATCTGGATGCCGACCGCCGCCTGCTCGATCTTCCCGGTGGCTCGCTACTGGTGTTCACAAGCACGGGCTGTGCCAGCTGCCGCTGGGCACGTCAGGCCTTGCCGGAGATGCCGCTGCCCATCGAGCGCCTGTGCTGGGTCGATGCCGGGCATAACGCCGGATTGGTGACGCGCTACGAGGTATTCCACTTGCCCGCGCTGTTTCTGGTCAGGGACGGTCATTTCTTTGGCGCATTGCACACGCGTCTTACCCATTCCGATCTGGTTACCGCCATGGGCGAGGCCCTGCTTCGCCCGACTGAGGAGCTTCCCTGATGACTCAATACCCTGCGCCGCGTATCGGCATCATCGGCACCGGTGCCATTGGCGGTTTCTACGGAATGCTGCTGGCTCGCGCTGGTCATGACGTGCACTTTCTGCTGCGCAGCGAGTACCGCGCGGTGGTCGAGCGAGGCCTGCAGTTGAACAGCGCGGTACATGGTGCACTGAACCTGGCGCCGGTACAGGCCTACCAGCATGTCGACGAGATGCCGCCGTGCGACTGGCTGCTGGTCGGTGCCAAGACCACGGCCAATGCCGAGCTGGCGCCGCTGATTGCCAAGGCTGCAGCGCCAGGCGCCAAGGTGGTGCTGTTGCAGAATGGCCTGGCGGTGGAGGACGAATTGCGTCCGCTGTTGAGCGCCGATCTGCATCTGTTGGGCGGGCTCTGCTACATCTGCGTTCACCGCAGTGCGCCGGGCGTGATCGAGCATCAGGCACTGGGGGCGATCAACCTGGCCTATCACTCCGGGCCTCTGGCCGACGATGAGGCACGGCTGGCGCTGGCCGAGGAGGGCGCGAGCCTGCTGCGCAGCACCGGCCTGGATTCGGCGGCGATGCGCGATCTGGCACAGACGCGCTGGCAGAAGCTGGTGTGGAACATTCCTTATAACGGCCTGTCGGTGCTGCTCGATGCCGATACGCGGCGCCTGATGGCCAATCCCGACAGCCGCGCGCTGATCGCTGACATGATGCAGGAGGTGGTGCAGGCCGCTCAGACGCTGGGTTACGCCATGCCGGACGGCTATGCGGACAAATTGCTGGCCGCCACGCAGCGCATGCCGGATTACTTGCCGAGTATGTACCACGACTTTGCCCAAGGGCGACCGGCCGAACTACATGCCATTTACGAGGCTCCGCTGGCGGCTGCGCAGGCAGTGGGTTTCGCAATGCCCAAGGTGCGCGCCCTGTATCAGGCGCTTCGTTTCATTCAGGCTCGCCAGGAGGCTTAAGCATGGGTAAGGGGCTAGGTGACAAACTGGTGCTGGCGATCTCTTCGCGAGCGCTGTTCGATCTGAGCGAAAGCCACCAGATCTACGAAAGCGAAGGGGTGGAAGCCTACCGCCGCTATCAGATCGAGCATGAAGATGAAGTGCTGATGCCGGGCGACGCCTTTCCGCTGGTGGAGAAGCTGCTTGGACTGAACACGCGGCTCAGCGAACAGCGCGTGGAAGTCATCCTGGTGTCGCGCAACAGCGCCGATACCGGGCTGCGCGCGTTCAACTCGATCCAGCACTACGGGCTCGGCATATCCCGCGCTGCCTTCGTCGGCGGTCGTAGCCCCGACCCTTATCTGGCGGCCTTTGGCTGTCATCTGTTTCTGTCTACTCACGCCGACGATGTGCGCAACGCACTGAAAGCCGGTTTTGGTGCGGCCACGCTGCTTTCCGGTGGCGCGCGGCGAGCGAACAGCAACGAACTGCGTATCGCCTTCGACGGCGATGCCGTACTGTTCTCCGACGACTCCGAGCGCGTCTACCAGAGTGGCGGCCTCAATGCTTTCCAGGATCATGAGCGCGAAGCTGCTCGGCAAGCCTTGCCTGGCGGGCCTTTCAAGCCTTTTCTGGCCGCATTGCACAGCCTGCAGCAGGAGTTCCCCGAAGCAGACTGCCCGATCCGTACCGCGTTGGTCACTGCACGTTCGGCGCCCGCGCATGAGCGTGTGATTCGTACCCTGCGCGAATGGAATATCCGCCTGGATGAATCCTTCTTCCTCGGCGGGCTGGACAAGTCGGCGGTGCTCGAAGCCTTCGCTGCCGATGTGTTCTTCGATGACCAGACCGGGCACTGCGAAAAAGCCCGCCAGGTGGTGGCGACCGGTCATGTGCCCCATGGCGTCAGTAACGAGTTACTGCCCTGAGCCTGGGCCTGTGCAGGCGTCCAAGCGTCTGCATATAGCCATTCGTCCTAAATAACGCTTCCGATCTTGCTTTGTCTGATGCGCTGCTAAGCTCAATCAAGGGCCTGCGCCAGCAGTCGAGGAGGCCGCGTGATCCGCTCGATACTCTATGCCACCGATCTGGGACTTTATGCCTCCTACGTGCTGCAGCACGCCCTCGCTATGAGTCGCAGTTTCAAGGCCGATCTGTACGTGGTGCACGCGGTTGAACCCCTCGGGCTATTCGCCGAATCCGTGCTGCAGACCTACCTGGACGAGGACACCCTTGGGGAGCTGCGTCGTAATGGACTCAATACCGTCATGGCCAGTATCGAGCAGCGTGTGCTGGAAGGGTTTCGCGACGAGCTGGGTGATGGTCAGCAGGATCTCCAGTTGATTCGTGCGGTGCGGGTGCTGCAGGGGGATCCGCCAGCGGTGATTCTTGAGGAGGCGCAGAAACTTGGGGTGGATCTGTTGGTCGTAGGCAGTCATAGCCACGGCGCGGAATTGGCCGTGCCGCTGGGACGTACTGCAGCACGGATCGTGCAGTTGTCGGAGGTGCCGGTGTATCTGGTGCCCATGCTGCAACACCGTGGACACGGGGATCTGTAAAGAGGGCTAATAAAACGTTCTAGGATGTTCGATTAAACCAATAATATGGTTATATACGGCATTGGCAGTTGTTGGCCTGCCTTACTGCTCTGAGGGAAATTTATGAAGCTTCAGCAATTGCGCTACATCTGGGAAGTTGCGCACCACGACCTCAACGTATCGGCTACCGCTCAGAGCCTGTATACCTCGCAGCCAGGGA
>CAMPIF010000113.1 GCA_946886245.1 Ectopseudomonas composti
GTGGTGATCGGCGCCGGTCTGGCCGGCTGCGCCACGGCCGCCAGCCTGGCCGCGCGCGGCTGGCGAGTGAGCCTGCTGGAGCGCCACGCGGCGGTTGCCTGCGAGGCCTCGGGCAACCCGCAGGGCGTGCTCTACCTCAAGCTCTCGGCCCATGGCACCGCGCTGTCGCAGTTGATCGTCGCCGGCTTCGCTCATACTCGCCGGCTGCTCGAACGCCTGCAGCGCGGTGCGGACTGGGACGCCTGCGGCGTGCTGCAACTGGCCTTCGATGACAAGGAAACCGCGCGCCAGGCCAAGCTGGCCGACGCCTTCCCTGCCGACCTGCTGCACACCGTGGCGCGCGAGCAGGCCGAAGCGCTGGCCGGCATCGGCCTGCCGGTTGGCGGTCTGTTCTACCCCGACGCCGGCTGGGTGCATCCACCGGCGCTGTGCCGGCAACTGGTGCAACACCCATCGATCGAACTGCGCCCCTATCACGAGGCGCTGAGCCTGTACCGGCAGGATGATCGCTGGCGCGTCGACGGGCAGAGCGGCACGCTGGTCGAAGCCCCGGTGCTGGTACTGGCCTGCGCTGCCGAGATCGGCCGCCTGTTGCCGGCGGCGAACCTGCCGCTCAAGCGCATCCGTGGGCAGATCAGCCGCCTGCCGGCCAGTGACGCGAGCGGTGCGCTGCGCACCGTGGTCTGCGCCGAGGGCTATGTCGCGCCGCCGCGCGAAGGCGAACACACCCTGGGCGCCAGTTTCGACTTCCACAGCGACGACCTCACGCCCAGCGCGGCCGAGCACGCCGGTAATCTGCAACTGCTGCGGGACATTTCCACGGATCTCGCCGAACGCCTGGATGCACAGACGCTCGACCCGGCGACGCTGCAGGGCCGCGCCGCGTTCCGCTGCACCAGCCCGGACTACCTGCCGATCGTCGGGCCGCTGGCCGATGCCGAAGCCTTCGCCGAGGCCTATGCGGTACTGGCCAAGGACGCCCGCCAGGTACCGGACGCACCCTGCCCCTGGCTGCACGGCCTGTACATCAACAGCGGCCACGGCTCACGCGGGCTGATCAGCGCCCCGCTGTCGGGCGAACTGATCGCCGCCTGGCTGGAGAACGAACCCCTGCCGCTGCCACGTGAGGTGGCCGAGGCCTGCCACCCCAACCGCTTCATGCTGCGCAAGCTGATTCGCGGGAGCTGATCGACGGGCGCGCGGCGCACCCTGCCGTGTAGCCGCGTAGGGTGCGCCATGCGCATCGAACTAACCCGGCAATCAAACCCTGGCCTCCGAGAGCACCGGCTTGGGCTTGCGAAACACCAGCACGTTGCCCAGCATCACCAGCCCCAGGCCGAACAGCGCCGGGGCCGTCCATTGGTAGCCTTCCAGGAATACCGAAATGTTCAGCGCCACCACCGGAAACAGCACCGTGCAGTAGGCGGCACGCTCCGGCCCCATGCGCCCGACCAGGGTCAGGTAGGCCGTGAAGCCGATCACCGAGCCGGGAATCGCCAGGTACAGCAGCGAGCCGACATAGCGCGCGTTCCACTCGAAGGCGAACGGCGTGCCGCTGACCAGGCAGATCCCCACCAGCATCAGCGCGCCATAAAGCATGCCCCAGGCGTTGGTGCTCAGCGGCTTGAGCCCGGCCTTCTGCTGCAAGCTGGAGAGCATGTTGCCGGCCGAGAAGAACAGCGTGCCGCACAGCGCCAGACCGATGCCCAGCAGGCTTTCACGGCTGGCCTCGTGCCCGGCCAGTTCCGGCCAGAACAGCAAGCCTAGGCCCGCGAGCCCCAGGCCACCGCCGAACAGCACATTGGGCGCGATGCGCTGTTTGAAGAACAACCGCGCATTGATCGCGTTCCACAGGGTCGCCGTGGAGAAGATCACGGCGATCAGGCCGCTGGGTATCCACTGGCTGGCGGTGTAGAAGCACAGGAAGTTGAGGCAGAACAGGCACAAACCCTGCACCAGGCAGATGCCCTGGCCACGGCGATCCAGCGGCTGCAGGCGGCCGCTGAACCAGAGCATGGCGAACAGCACCGCCGAAGCCAGGGCAAAGCGATAGGCGATGGAGGCAGCGACAGCCACCTCGCCCATCTGCAATTTGATGGCGATCCAAGTCGTGCCCCAGATCAGCACGGTAAGCAGGTATAGCGACAGGTTCATCGAAGGTTCTCCAAGACTGGCTACAGTCTGGAACCGGCGAGCCTGCGGCGCTTGCACAAAGTTGCGCATTTATCAAAGCGCCATCGTTGCCTGCCATCGCGTCACAGGGCTTATCATTCCGGCTTTGCCAGCCAGGTCATCCTCAGCACATGCTTTCTGC
The DNA here is from genome assembly GCA_946886245.1 of Ectopseudomonas composti. The sequence goes on from CAMPIF010000113.1 coordinate 2,315, forward strand.
CGTCGCGCGCTACAAACACTTGCTGTCCAGCGCCCTCGCCCGTTACTTCCCTCACACCACCGCCTACCTGCGCGCCGAGCGCGAAGCCGCGCAGCCCCGCAAACCTGCACGCAAGCAAGGCAAGAAGAAATCCACCGGCAACAAGAAAGCCGCCAGCAGCAAAGCTGGCAGCGGTAAACCCGGCCCTGCCGGCATCTACCCCGGCACCCGGCTGAAGGTCGAAGACGCCCAGGTACAGGCCATGCGCGAACGCGTGGCGCAGGCGGTGAACGCCAGGCTGATCGGCGCACCGTCGGACGAGCAGTGGGCGATGATCCTCTGCCGTGCGCCGCTGGCCCGTATCTTCGCCGGCGCCGGCTCGGGCAAGTCGAGCACCCTGGTGCTGCGCGTGGTGTTCCTGCTCTGCCACCTGGAGGTCGACCCCAAGCGCCTGACGGTGATTTCCTTCACCAACGCCTCCTGCAGCGAATTGCGTGAGCGCCTGAAGCGCCTGCTCGACTTCTGGCACTACCCGCACGATGCGCACCAATGCGTGCGCACCTTCCATGCGGCCATGGCCACGCTGGCCAAGGAGAACCTGGGTAACCCGCGCTGGTTCGAGCAACTGGACGACCCCAGCGACGAGCCGGACAACCCGCTCACCGGCGCCCGTCTGCGCCCCGCGCAGCAGCGCCTGCTCAGGCAGGCCTACCAGAATGCCTACGCCGAGGACGCGCGCTTTCGCACCCTGACCCATCGTCTGCTCGGATTACCCGCCCCCGAGGAGCCGCCAAAGGGCAAAGCCAAGGCGCCGCTGGATGCCTGCAAGCTGGCCGGCGAGTTCGCCGCCCAGCCACTGTTCGAGCTGCTGCACGGGCAGATCGATTTCGCCGAGAGCCTGGGGATTCGTCTCGACCGTCTGGACGTGAAAACCCTGGACTGCGGCGCACGCGAGCGCGATGTCATCGAGGCCATGCAGCGCTTGCACCAGCACTTCAACACCCTGCTGAAGCATCAGGGGCTGATCAGTTTCAACGGTGCCTTCGCGCAACTGAGCGAGCGCCTACAAAGCGCTGACGACGGCAAACCCGGCCCGGCCCTGCTCGCCCTGAGCCACCTGCTGATCGACGAATTCCAGGACATCTCGCCGCAGATCGTGCTGTGGCTGCAGGCCGTGCATCACCGTCTGCACCGCGCAGGCGAGCGCATCAGCCTGATGGCCATCGGCGACGACTGGCAATCGATCTACGGCTGGCGCGGCAGTTCGCCGGAGCTGTTCATCGCCTTCGACCGACACTTTCCCAGCCGGGGTCGCAGCAAGAGCACCACCCTGCTGCTGGGCACCAACTACCGCAGCATCGAGCCGGTGATCCGCGACGGCGAAAAAGTGCTCGCTGAAGTGCAGAACAAGCAGACCAAGACCTGCGTTGCGGCCAAGGCGATGCAACCCGGCGACCATGGCGTCAGGCTGATCCAGCGCTTCGACCTGGCAAGCGGCCTGCCGGCGCTGCTCAAGGAAATCACCGCGCAGTGCCAGCACGTCAGCCAGCGCGCCAACGCGGATCGCACCGCCGTGCTGCTGCTCAGCCGGCGCAACGAGCCGCTGCAGCAGGTGCGCGCGCAGCTCGACAAACACCTTCCGGTGAAAACCATGACCATCCACCGCGCCAAGGGTCTGCAGGCCGAGGTAGCGATCATCCTCGACGACTGCCTGCCGGTGGAGAAGCACCCGCTGCGCAACGCGCTCTACGCCCACTGCGGCTTCTTCGCCGGCAGCTACGACCAGGCCATGCAGGACGAAGCCCGTCGCCTGGCCTACGTGGCCATCACCCGAGGTGTGAGCCGTGTGCTGTGGTACACGCGCAAGGCGCAGGGGCCAACGCAGTGCCTGGTCGGCTAGATCGCCCGGCGACTCAGAGGCGGCTGACTCCGACGTCATGACGCCCGCCAGGCACCTTTGCCTGGGAGCCGCGCCCCGGGGCGCGGCCTTTCAGGTCGCCCAGCTTCGCGACAGGGCGCCGCTCCTGCCCGCTCGGGGTATTGAGCGAGTGCCCTGTCAAGCGCTGGCGCTTTCCAGCAGGCAACAAAAAACCCGCCGAAGCGGGTTTCTTCCCAACCACCGACATCCTGTCGGTCGCCAATCCTGGCCTGGTCATCGTCCTTGATCCTCAGCGGTCCATTGCTGCAGGGGATGTGTGTAGACTACTGATCAAGCCTCAGTAGCAATAGCAGCGGTTGGCGTCAGAGCGTGTAAGACATTGACTACAGCGTTACTGATCGACGATCCCACCGGGCACTTTATGCTCAGTGAAACAAGGAGTCGTCATGCATTCTGTCCCGCAAGCTCTCCGTGCACGCCCGGAAAACCGCTACGCCGAACAGTTGCGCCGCGGTTTTCGTTTCTTGCGTTTCAGCCAGCCGCTGGAACAGGAATATCACCAGTACATCAGCAAGGTGCAGGCACGCTATCAGAAAATCGCCGTGCTCCTCGGGCTGGGCGTATGGATGATCTTCACCCTTGTCGACCTGCTGCGCCTGGATCTGTGGCAACGCTTCCCCGACTATCCAGCAGAGCTCTGGGCACTGCTGCTGGTGCGCTGGTCGATCATCCTCACCCTCCTCCTGCTCACCCTGCTGCTGTTCAACGGCAGCCGCAGGCATTACGGCCCGCTGGTGATCACCGTCACTCTGCTGAGTCTGGTGCTGGGTACCACGCTGACCATCATTTTCTACCAGAGGCTCAACGTGCCCATCTCCAACAGCGTGCTGCTGCTGATGGCCATCACGCTGTTCTTTCCCCTCGGCCTGTCGTTTCGCAGCAATCTGCTGCTGGCAACGGCCAGCCTGCCGCTGGTCGTGGCGCCCGGCCTTTGGCTGTTGGCGCAGACGCAACAGGTCGATTACCTGCGCCTGTGCTTCATCTTCAGCCTGGCCCTGCTGATCTGTGCCATGGGGGCCTATGTCAGAGATCACACTCAGCGCGAGCAGTTTCTGCTGCTGCAACTGTTGGACTGGCAAGCCAATCACGATCCACTGACCGCCCTAAACAACCGTCGTAGCTTCACTCAACATCTGGACCTTGCCCTGCGCCAGGGCAAACGCGAGTCGGCCAAGGTCGCGCTGCTGATGCTCGACATCGACCACTTCAAGCGTTTCAACGATCACTACGGGCATCAAGCCGGCGACGATGCTCTGCGTCAGGTGGGCCGAGTGCTGCAGGGCTTCGCTCGTCGCCCCATGGACATGGCAGTACGCCTGGGCGGGGAAGAGTTCGCCCTGCTGCTGTATGGCTGCGATGCTGGGCAGCTGCAAACACTCGGAGAAGCGCTGCGTAGCGGTTTGGCCGCACTGAACATTGCCCATGCGGCCTCACCGACGGCCAACCACCTCACCGTCAGCATGGGCGCACGCCTGGCCAAGGATGGAGAAAGCAGCGAAGAGCTGTATCGCCGAGTAGACAGCCTGCTCTATCAGGCCAAGCAGGCCGGCCGAGATCACCTGACCCTGGGCTGAGCTGTCACGGGCAAGAAAAAACCCACCGAAGCGGGTTCCGGACATCCTGTCGTCAGCCAGTCCTGGCCGGGTCGGTTAGCCGATGCTCAGCGGTCCGTCACTGTAGAAGGATGTGTGCAGACCCATGATCAGGTCGGCTTCGCCAAAGGGGTGCCCACCGTCACTACGTGCAAGACGGTTGCCATTGGCAGTCAGCGCCCGATCATCCGCGCCAGCACATCCTCGCCACCCCGGCGGCGATGGATGAAAGCCATCGCCGCGTGGCCGATGACCATGAACAGCAGCAGCCAGCCGAGGTTGCCGTGCAGCAGGCTGGCGGGGGCGATCATCCACTCGATCTTGGCGTCGCTGAAGCCGGGCATGATGGTCATGCCGAAGGCCACGAACTCGCGGCCCGAGCCGTACTGGCGCAGCAGCGCGACAAAGGGAATCACCAACAGCAGACCATACAACGCCAGATGGCCGAAACGTGCCAGTGCACTGACTGGCGCCGGCCGGCGGCGGCTGTTGTACAGCGCCCAGAGCAGGCGAATCAGCACCAGCACCATGAGCAACAGCCCGGTCGCCTTGTGCGTACCCCAGAGGAATTTATCCAGCGCGCTGTCTTCCATCAGGGCATGCGCCAATACGGTCGAGAATTGCCACCCCAGCACAACGGCCATCCCCCAGTGCAGCCAGCGTGTAACCGCACCATAGCGCTGCGCGGAATCATGCAGATTCGACATCCTGGTTCCTCTCCAATGTCATGTACGAAAACGGTGTTCGGGCCAGGCGGCAGAATGCTCCATCCGAGGCAAAGACCCGACCCAGTCGCAATGGTGCCGCGCAGCAGAGCGTTGATGCGCCTACAGATGTTAGCGGGTATGTCAGCAATGCATCACGCCACGCCCCCGGCAGCCGGGGGCGTGGCGGATGATCAGGCGTCGCGCAGGGCTTCGCGCCAGGCGTGGTATTGCGGCTCCTGCCAGATGCGCGCATGCAGGCGCGCCATGCCGTCAGGGTCGTTGAGCAGACGCCAGCGGGTCGCCTCGACCTTGCCCTCAGGCCCGGCGCTGAGGATCTCATCGATACGCTCGTCGCGCAGCGCTTCGGCGGCAGGCACCACCTTGGCGTGGCGAGCACGGGCCATGGCGCAGACCAGGGCGTTGTACAGTGGATCGACCACTGCACGCAGGAAGCCCTTGCGCAGTGCCCGCGCGCTGTTCAGCTGCTCGTATTCGGAGGTGTTGCTCAGCTCCACCGGCACCTTGTGCTCTTCCGGGATCAGGAACAGCTTGCTGCGCCGCGCCGCCAACCCCGGTGCCGTGCGGCTGGTCAGCACCGACACCACGGGCGACAGCACCAAAGAGACCACGATAGGCGCCAGCCACCAGAGGAAGTCCGGGTTGAGCCAGGCCACCAATGCGGTCCAGCTGATACCGATCAGCACCTGGGTACCGTGACGACGGAAAGCCTCGCTCCAGGGCGTCGAATCATCCACACGCTGCGGCGAGTTCCACTGCACCGACCACCCGAGGAAGGCCGCGGTGACGAACAGGCTGTGGAACAACATGCGCACCGGCGCCAGCAACACCGAGCAGGAGGCTTCCAGTAGCATCGACAATAGCACTCGCGTGCGACCACCGTAGGCTTCAGCGCCCTTGATCCAGATCAGCAGCACGCTGAGCAGCTTGGGCAGGAACAGCAGGGTCATGGTGGCGGAGAACAGGGCGATGGCCTCGTGCGGTTGCCAGCGCGGCCACAGGGGGTAGAGCTGGTTGGGCTGCAGGAAGTACTCCGGCACCATCAGCGTATGAATCGCCAGCAGGCAGGTCGAGAGCACCAGGAACAGCAACCACAGCGGTGCCGAAAGATAGGACATGACACCGGTGAGGAACACCACGCGATGCACGGCGTGCATGCCGCGCACCAGGAACAGGCGGAAGTTCATAAGGTTGCCATGGCACCAGCGGCGGTCACGCTTGAGCTCGTCGAGCAGATTCGGCGGCAACTCTTCATAGCTGCCCGGCAGGTCGTAGGCGATCCATACGCCCCAACCGGCGCGGCGCATCAGCGCGGCTTCGACGAAATCATGGGAGAGGATCGCGCCGGCAAAAGAACCGGTGCCCGGCAGCGGTGCCAGGGCGCAGTGCTCGATGAAGGGTTTGACCCGGATGATCGCGTTGTGCCCCCAGTAGTGCGACTCACCCAGCTGCCAGAAGTTGAGGCCAGCCGTGAACAATGGCCCGTAGACACTGGTGGCGAACTGTTGCAGCCGCGCATAGAGGGTGTCCATGCCGGACGCCTTGGGCGCGGTCTGGATGATGCCTGCACCCGGGTTGGCTTCCATCAGCCGCACCAGGCGGGTCAGGCATTCGCCGCTCATCACGCTGTCGGCGTCGAGCACCACCATGTAGCGGTAGTTGCTGCCCCAGCGCCGGCAGAAGTCGTCGATGTTGCCGCTCTTGCGCTTCACCCGGCGCCGACGGCGACGGTAGAAGATATGACCGAAGCCTTCCACCTCGCGGCACAGGTCCATCCAGGCCTGTTGCTCGGCCACGCAGATGTCCGGGTCGTTGCTGTCGCTGAGCACGAAGAAGTCGAAATGCTCGAGTTGCCCGGTGGCCTTGAGCGACTCGAAGGTCGCGCGCAGGCCGGCGAACACGCGCGGCACGTGCTCGTTGGCAATCGGCATGACCAGCGCGGTACGTGCCCGCGGCGAAATCGGCTCATCACCGCAGCTGCTGGCGGAGATGCTGTAGCGGTCACGCCCCTTGAGCAGCTGGAAGAAGCCCATCAGCGCGGTCCAGAAGCCCATCGACACCCAGCAGAACAGCAGGGCGAACAGTGCCAGGATACTGGTCTGCACCACGTAAGGCAGGATCTGCCGCGCCGACTCCTGCCAGGGCTGCTCGAACACCAGGCCCAGGTCGACCAGCGACCAGCCCTGATAGGGCAGCACCGACTTCATGTACCAGGTGGCGACCACCGTCTGCACGAGCATCAGCACCAGCAGCGCCGCACGGCGCACGGCCGCGACGTGGCGCCAGCGCTCTTCGGCGAAGTCTTCGCTCTCACGCGTGCGCGGCCGCGGCGCGGGTTTCTCGCCCTTCAGACGACGCCAGCCGCGATCCAGGATAGTGGTCTGCCAGGGTTCCGGCACCATGCGTGTGCGCTTGATCGGCGGCGTCGAATCGATGGTGGGCCGGCCCTGGTGATCCTGCACGATGCGGCAGCCGCGCTCGAGCGCGTCCGGCCAGCCCAGCGACAGACGAGCCGGCACCGACTCGAGCATCTCGCGGGTTTCTTCCAGGGGCTCGGCAACCGCGAGATCGTCCTCGTGCAGGGCACGGTGCAAGGTGGCGAGATCCCCGCCCTCCTCTTCTAGGCGATGAGCCAAAGCCTCCTGCTGCTCAGGATCGAGCGGCAGTTCCTCCAGATACTCCTGGATTTGCGTAGGGTCTAGAGTGTTATTCATGGGCAGGCAGCTGATAGCTCCAGGTTTCCGACAAGGGCTTGCCGTCCTCGACCAGGGCAGCACGCATTTCCACCGGCTGTACCGGGTCCTTGACCTTGATGCGCAGCGTCAGGCGCCAGCCTTTGCTGACCGGGTTGTAACGCAGGCTGTCCTCCAGCAATTCGGCGTTGCCATCGACGCTGACCTGAACGATCGGCGCTGCATCAGGCGAGCGCTTGGCCAGCTCTTCACCAACGAAGTCGACCATCAGCGCAGTGCTGCCATCGGCCTGACGGATCAGGTTGGCCTGTTTGATGTCGCCCTCGGACAGACGGGTCTGGCTGACCATGGCCAATTGCGGGTCGTGCAGCTTGGCGTCATCCCGGCTGAAGTGTAGGCGATAGGCCACATCCAGCGACTCACCCGGGGCCGGCAGCTTCTCCGGGCGCCACAGGGCGACGATGTTGTCGTTGGTTTCGTCCGGCGTGGGGATCTCCACCAGTTCGACATGACCTGTACCCCAATCGCCGACGGTTTCCACCCAACCACTCGGACGCAGCTCGTAGCGGTCGTCGAGATCCTGGTACTGGCTGAAGTCGCGACCACGCTGCATCAGGCCGAAGCCACGCGGGTTGTCGATACGATAGCTGCTGACGTTGAGGCGCTGCGGGTTGTTCAGCGGACGCCAGATCCACTCGCCATTGCCCGCATGAATGGCCAGACCGTCGGAGTCATGCAACTGCGGGCGGTAGTTCGGGCGCGGCCAGGGCTGGTTGGCACCGAACAGGTACATGCTGGTCAGCGGCGCGATGCCGAGCTTCTCGACGTTCTCACGCAGGTAGACCTTCGATTGCACGTCGAGCACGCTGTCGCGGCCCGGTTTGATTTCCATGCGGTAAGCACCGGTGGCCCGCGGCGAATCGAGCAGCGCGTAGATCACCAGGCTACGGCGGTCCGGTTGCGGCTTCTCGATCCAGAACTCGCTGAAGCGCGGGAATTCCTCGCCGGACGGCAGCGCGGTGTCGATGGCCAGACCACGGGCGGACAGGCCGAACACCTGGCCCTTGCCGACGATACGGAAGTAGCTGGCGCC
>CAMPIF010000114.1 GCA_946886245.1 Ectopseudomonas composti
CCCCCCTCCAGTGATACGAGATATTGAAACGGTAACAACTTGTGGAACCCGTGCGCGGGCAGGTTGTCACCGCGGCGGTGCCGTCAAGGGCCGCTGGTCACGCCGGATTTGCGTCGCGGAATGCCCAGGCGCTGGCGGCGTTCCCACAGGCATTTGCGACTGATGCCCAGCTTGCGGGCCAGCTCGGTCTCGGTCATGTGATCCTGGTGCTCGAGCACGAAGTGCTGGAAGTAGTCCTCCAGTGACAGATCCTCGGTAGGTTCGTGGCTGTTGCCATTGCTCTGCCCGGCAGTCGTCGGCAGGCCGAAGTCCTCGTCATCCAGATCGTCGAGCTCGATGTCGATGCCCAGCAGGTCTGCGGAAATTTCCGCACCCTCGCAGAGAATCACCGCGCGCTCGATGGCGTTCTCCAGTTCACGCACGTTACCCGGCCAGGAATAGTGGCGGATCGCCTGCTCGGCGTCATGAGCGAAACGCAACGGCTCGCGGCCCATGCGTGTGTACTGGCGCACCAGGAAGGCCTGGGCGATTTCGATCACGTCGCTGCCTCGTTCACGCAATGCTGGTAGCTTGAGTGCGATGACGTGCAGACGGTAATACAGGTCTTCACGGAACTGGCCGGTCTTGGCCAGCGTCTTCAGGTCGCGGTGAGTGGCGGCGATCAGGCGCACATCGACCTTCTGCGACTGCACCGACCCGACCCGGCGGATTTCGCCTTCCTGCAGTACGCGCAGCAGGCGCGCCTGGGCTTCCAGCGGCAACTCGCCAATCTCGTCGAGGAACAGCGTACCGCCATCGGCCGCTTCGACCAGGCCGGCGCGTCCGGCACTGGCGCCGGTGAAGGCGCCTTTCTCGTGGCCGAACAGTTCTGATTCGATCAGGGTTTCCGGAATGGCGGCGCAGTTCACCGAAATCAGCGGGGCCTTGGCGCGCTTGGAAAGGTTGTGCAGGGCGCGCGCAACTAGCTCCTTGCCCGTGCCGGACTCACCTTGCACCAGCACATTGGAGTCGGTGGGGGCGACCTTGCGAATCTTGCTATAGAGCTCCTGCATGGCCGCGCAGGAACCGATGATGCCGATCTCGCCGTTGGCGTTGTCCACCACCTTTTCGGCATTGCCGCTGCGCGCGTTGCTGGCGGCAGTCGGTGCTGGTGCGCTCTTGGCTTCCTGGCGGTCGCGCAGGATGCGGGCGACGGCCTGCAGCATTTCATCGTGGTCGAAAGGCTTGGCGATGTAATCGACCGCGCCCATCTTCATCGAGTCCACCGCCGAGCGCAGGCTGGCGTAGCTGGTCATGATCAGCACCGGGGTGCCTTCGGCCAGTTTGATCAGTTCGGTGCCCGGCGCGCCGGGCAGGCGCAGGTCGCTGACGATCAGGTCGAAGGTGGGAATGCTGTAGCGTTCCTGGGCTTCCTGTACCGAGCCAGCTTCGCTGACCTGGTACTGATTGCGTTCGAGCAGGCGGCGCAAGGCAGAGCGGATAATGGTTTCGTCTTCGACGATAAGAATATGTGGCATCAATTCGGTCTCTCGACGGTCACGGAGGTGCCATTGGCAGCCTCTCTCGCTGTTTACATCGCTACGGACGTCGCCTCGACATGCCTTGGCAGGGTGACCCGAATTCGAGTGCCCAATTGGCGCTCGGGGTCAGCCGGGCTGTCGATTGTTATCTGTCCATAATGCTCTTCCACGATCGAATAGACCAGCGCGAGGCCCAGGCCGGTCCCCTCGCCGGGGTCCTTGGTGGTGAAGAAGGGTTCGAACAGGCGGTCGATGATCGCTTTGGGAATGCCGCTGCCTTCATCCTCGACGATCAGGTCGACGGTATGTTCGCTGGCTTCGCTGCGCACGCGGATGGCGCCGCCCGGTGGTGAGGCGTCGCGGGCGTTGGACAGCAGGTTGATCAGCACCTGAGCCAGGCGCTGCGGATCGCCGCAGGCCCAGTGCTGCGGATCGCAGAGGTTGTAGAACTGGATGTCGAAGTTGCGTTTGTTCAGCGACAGCAGGCCGATGGCGTCCTGCGCCACGTCGGCCAGGCACACCGGTTCGTCGCTGCGTTGGTGGCTGCCGGAGTGGGCGAAGCTCATCAGCGACTGGACGATGCGCGACACACGTTTGGTCTGTTCGAGGATCTGCCCGCTGATTTCGGTCAGTTCGGCGTCGGTCTCGCGTTCTTCGCGCATATTTTGCGCCAGGCAGGCGATACCGGTGATGGGGTTGCCGATCTCGTGGGCCACGCCAGCGGCCAGGCGGCCGATGCTGGCCAGGCGCTCGGAGTGCACCAGTTTGTCTTCGAGCATCTGGGTTTCGGTCTGGTCCTCGACCAGCAGCACCAGGCCGCTGTTACCGGGCGCCAGCGGTTCGTTGATGGCTGCCTTGTGCAGGTTGAGCCAGCGAATCTGGCCGTCGAGCGCCAGGTGCTGTTTATGCAGGTGCTGGTCCGGGCGTTCGATGAAGTCCTGCAGCAGGCTCTGCCAGGGTTCGCTCAGGGTGCTCAGGCGTGAGCCGACGATACGTTGCGCGGGAATATCGGTAAGCTCTTCCATGGCCCGGTTCCACATCAGGATTTCCTGGTCCTTGGCCAGCGAGCACACGCCCATTGGCAGCTCCTGCAGTGTCTGGCGGTGGTACCGGCGCAGGGCATCGAGCTCGGCGGCGAGGCCGGTGAGGCGCGACTGGTAGTCTTCCAGGCGGCTTTCGATGAAATGGATGTCCTCGGTGACATAGCCCTCGCTGCCGGATTTGTAGGGCAGGAAGGTTTCCACGATGTCCTGTGCCACGCTCGGCCCCATCAGGCCGGACAGGTTGGCCTCGATGCGGTCGCGCAGGCGGCGCAGGGCGTAGGGGCGGCTCTCGTCGAAGGGCAGATGCAGATCGCGCAGGGCCTGTTCGACTTCGCGTTGCGCGGTCTTGGCGCCAAGCGGCTTGGCCAGTTGCGCGGCAAAGTCCTGCGGCGACACGGCGACCAGCTCACGCCGTTGCGGGCGGCGCACGTTGTCCACTGCGCAGGCTTCGGCAGCGCTCTTTTCCTCGGGGCTGGCTTCGGTGAACAGCGACACCAGGGTGAACACCAGCACGTTGGCGGCGAGCGAGGCGATGGCTGCGAGGTGCCAGCTGGCGTCGTCGAGTACATAGATGACGTTGAACAGTGGCAGGTAGAAACCTTCCAGGTTGCCCAGCAGCGGCAGCAGCATGGTCAGCGCCCAGACGCTGATGCCGGCCAGCAGGCCGGCGATGAAGCCGCGGCGATTAGCCGTTTGCCAATACAACACCGAGAGCACGCCGGGCAGGAACTGCAGGGTGGCGACGAAGGCGACGATACCCAGATTGGCCAGGTCCTGCTGGGCGCCCAGCAGCAGGTAGAAGCCGTAGCCGGCCATGATGATGCAGGCGATCAGCGTGCGGCGTGTCCACTTCAGCCAGCGGTAGATATTGCCTTCGGCCGGTGGCTGATACAGAGGCAGCACCAGGTGGTTGAGGGCCATGCCCGACAGCGCCAGGGTCGAGACGATGATCAGGCCGCTGGAGGCCGACAGCCCGCCGACATAGGCCAGCAATGCCAGGGTCTCGCTGTTGACCGCGATGCCCAGGCCCAGGGTGAAGTATTCGGGGTTGGTGGTCGCCCCGAGCTTGAGGCCGGCCCAGAGGATCAGCGGCACGGCCAGGCTCATCAGCAAAAGGAGCAGCGGCAGGCCCCAGCTGGCACTGACCATGGCGCGCGGGTTGAGGTTCTCGGTGAAGGTCATGTGGTACATGTGCGGCATGACGATGGCCGAGGCGAAGAACACCAGCAGCAGGGTGCGCCACGGGCCTTCCTGCAGCGGCGTGTGCAGCGTGGCCAGCGCCGCCTGGTTCTGTACCAGCCACAATTCCAGCTCACGCGGGCCACCAAACACCTGGTACAGCGCGTACCAGCCGATCACGCCCAGGGCGACCAGCTTGACCAGCGACTCGAAGGCGATGGCGAATACCAGGCCCTCGTGTTTCTCGCGCGTGGCGATATGGCGCGCACCGAACAGGATGGTGAAGAGGATGATCAGGCCGCAGTAGCTCAGCGCGACCTTTTCCTGCAGCGGCTCGCGGCTGAGGATGCCGATGGAGTCGGCCACTGCCTGGATCTGCAGAGCCAGCAGTGGCAGCACGCCGATCAGCATGAACAGCGTGGTCAGGGCGCCGGCCCAGGTGCTGCGAAAGCGGAAGGCGAACAGGTCGGCCAGCGATGAAAGCTGGTAGGTGCGGGTGATGCGCAGGATCGGGTAGAGCAGCACCGGCGCCAGCAGGAAGGCCCCGGAGACGCCGAGGTAACTGGCGAGGAAACCGTAGCCGTACTGGTAGGCCAGGCCCACCGTGCCGTAGAAAGCCCAGGCGCTGGCGTAGACGCCCAGCGACAGGGTGTAGGTCAGCGGGTGGCGGATGATCCAGCGGGGGATAAGACCGTGTTCACTGACCCAGGCGACGCCGAACAGCACCAGCAGATAGCCGGCGCTGATCAGGATCAGTTCGCTCAGGCTAAAGCTCGTCAGCATCGCGTTGGCTCTGAAGAATGAAAGTGACGACGATCAGGATCAGCCACAGCAGATAAGGCCGGTACCAGGCGCCATTGGGGTCGATCCACCAGTCCATGATGGCCGGGGAGAACAGGTAGATCCCCACTACCAGGATCAGAACCAGTCGGTAGATATACATGTGGCATCTCGTCGAAAGATGCCGCGATGGTAAAGGAAGCCGCGCGCTTCAAGCCACAAACTTGAAATCGGGAGATGCAGGGTGCGCCGTGCGCACCGAGGCCGTGCCACATTCTCAGGGGAGACACTGGTGCGCATGGCGCACCCTACCCTGTGGACTGGCGGCTTAGCGCAATTGCGCCTCGGCCAGGGTGCGGCTGCGTGGAATGCGCGTGGCGTCCCAGTTGGCGATGCCCCAGGCCAGCAGTTCGCCGGGGCTGGCGCCTCGCAGCTCGGTCGTGGGTTGCTGGCCCAGCGCACGCAGGGCGCGCTGCAGCAGAGGACTGGCCTGATCAGCCGGTAGTGGCGGGGAGCGATAACTCTTGCCCAGTTTGTGCCCGTCCGGCTGGATGATCAGCGGCACGTGCAGGTAACGCGGTTGCTGCAGCCCGAGCAATTCCTGCAGATAGAGCTGGCGCGGGGTCGAGTCGAGCAGGTCGGCGCCGCGCACCACGTCGGTAACGCCCTGCCAGGCATCGTCCAGTACCACCGCGAGCTGATAGGCGAACAGACCATCGCGCCGGCGAATCACGAAGTCGCCGACTTCGCGGCCCAGGTGCTGGCGAAATTCACCCTGCACACGGTCGATGAAGTGGTAGTCCAGCTCCGGTACGCGCAGGCGGATGGCTGCGTCGTGATCAGGATGGCAGGCGTTACGGCAGAGCCCCGGATAGATGCCGGCGTAGCCTTCCAGTTGCTTGCGCGAGCAGGTGCAGGCATAGGCCAGGCCCTGACTGAACAGGCGGGCGATTACCGCTGCGTATTCACCATGCCGCTCGCTCTGGCGCACCAGCTTGCCGTCCCACTCGAAACCGTAGGTCTCCAGCGTGCGCAGGATGGCGTCCTGTGCACCCGGTATTTCCCGTGGCGGGTCGAGGTCCTCCATGCGCAGCAGCCAGCGGCCGCCGACGGCGCGGGCATCGAGGTAGGAGGCGAGGGCGGCGACCAGTGAACCGAAGTGCAGGTAGCCGCTGGGCGTGGGGGCGAAGCGCCCGATATAGGCAGTGTTCATGGAGCCAAGGCCAGAAACAGAGCGGGGCGCCTAAGCGCCCCGTCGTCAGATCAGGAACCGATCTGCTTTTCCTTGATTTCCGCCAGCGTCTTGCAGTCGATGCACAGAGTCGCGGTCGGGCGGGCTTCGAGGCGGCGAATGCCGATTTCGACGCCACAGGAGTCGCACCAGCCGTAATCGTTGTCTTCGATCAGCTGCAGCGTCTCGTCGATCTTCTTGATCAGCTTGCGTTCACGATCGCGTGCGCGCAGTTCCAGGCTGAATTCTTCTTCCTGGCTGGCGCGGTCGGCCGGATCCGGGAAGTTGGCCGCTTCGTCCTGCATGTGGTGCACGGTACGGTCGACTTCCTGCATCAGCTCCAGCTTCCACTTATTGAGGATGCTGGTGAAGTGAGCGCGCATCGGCTCGCTCATGTATTCCTCGCCCTTCTTCTCTTGATAAGGCTCGAAACCACGAATCAGCTGGCTGGTGCTTTTGGCTTTTTCTTTTGTGGGCATGGATGACGCCTCTCACTCTTTCTAATCCATCGCGCAGGTTATTCCATTGCCAGGCGTTTGTCCGGCCCTGCGACTGCAAGCCGGCGAACTTACCAGATCGAATCGGGGCGCGCTACTCCCGGTTGTCTCTGCCCTGTCCGGGGTGTGAACGAAATCTGTATGGGACTGGCCAGTAAGCGTAGCGGCGCTTTGACGCCCTTGCCGCGGGCTGAAGCTGCCCTGCTAGAATCCGCGCCTCGCAACTCTGAAGGCAGACCCATGGCTCAGCTCTACAGTGCGCGCAGTCGCGCCATCGAACCCTTCCATGTGATGGCCTTGCTGGCGCGCGCCAACGAATTGCAGGCGGCGGGTCACGATGTGATCCACCTGGAGATCGGCGAGCCGGACTTCACCACCGCCGAGCCGATCATCCGTGCTGGCCAGGCCGCGTTGGCTGCCGGGCATACCCGTTACACCGCTGCTCGCGGCCTGCCGCAGCTACGCGAAGCCATCGCCGGCTTCTACGCCGAACGTTACCGGTTGAATGTCGACCCGCAGCGCATTCTGGTGACGCCCGGCGGCTCTGGTGCGTTGCTGCTGGCCGCCAGCCTGCTGGTCGATCCGGGCAAGCACTGGTTACTGGCCGACCCCGGCTACCCGTGCAATCGCCACTTTCTGCGCCTGGTCGAGGGCGCCGCGCAGCTGGTGCCGGTCGGCCCGGACGTGCGCTACCAGCTCACCCCGCAGCTGGTGGAGCGGCATTGGGACTCGGGCAGCGTCGGTGCGCTGGTTGCGTCACCGGCCAACCCGACCGGCACCTTGCTGCACAAGAACGAGCTGGCGGCCTTGTCGACCTGTCTCAAGCAGCGTGGCGGCCATCTGGTAGTGGATGAGATCTACCACGGCCTGACCTACGGCTGTGATGCACCGAGCGTGCTGGAAGTGGATGACGACGCCTTCGTGCTCAACAGTTTCTCCAAGTACTTTGGCATGACCGGCTGGCGTCTGGGTTGGCTGGTGGCGCCCGAGGCGGCCGTGCCGGAGCTGGAAAAACTGGCGCAGAACCTCTACATCAGCGCGCCGAGCATGGCGCAGCATGCCGCACTGGCCTGCTTCGAGCCGGCCACGCTGGCGATCCTCGAAGCGCGTCGTCACGAATTCCAGCGCCGCCGCGACTACCTGCTGCCGGCGTTGCGTGAGCTGGGCTTCGGTATCGCCGTGGAGCCGGAAGGGGCCTTCTATCTATATGCAGACATCAGCGCCTTCGGCGGCGACGCCTTCGCCTTCTGCCGCCACTTCATTGAAACCGAGCATGTGGCCTTCACCCCGGGCCTGGACTTCGGCCGCTACCAGGCCGGGCACCATGTGCGCTTCGCCTACACGCAGAACGTCGAACGCCTGCAACAGGCGGTCGAGCGTATCGCTCGCGGCCTGAAGAGCTGGAAGCCCGATGCGCTTTGACCCGCCGCTGGAAGAAGGGCGCCTGCTGCGTCGCTACAAGCGCTTTCTCGCCGATATCGAGACCGCCAGCGGCGAGCAGATGACCATTCACTGCGCCAACACCGGCTCGATGCTCAACTGCATGAGCGAAGGGTGCCGGGTGTGGTTCAGCCGCAGCAACGATCCCAAGCGCAAGTTGCCGGGCAGCTGGGAAATCAGCGAAACGCCGCAGGGGCGACTGGCCTGCATCAATACCGCGCGAGCCAATGCCCTGGTGGAAGAGGCGCTGCGCGCCGGGCTGATCACGGAGCTGGCCGGCTTTACCGCGCTCAAGCGCGAGGTGCCTTACGGGGTGGAGAACAGCCGCGCCGACTTCCGTCTGGATTACCCGGATGGTCAGGTCTACGTCGAGGTCAAGAGTGTCACCCTGGGTTTCGATGGCAGCGACGTGGCGGCCTTTCCCGATGCGGTGACGCAGCGCGGCGCCAAGCATCTGCGCGAGCTGGCTGCGCTGGCGCGTGCCGGTGTGCGGACCGTGCAGCTGTATTGCGTGAACCTCTCGGGCATCCGCGCCGTGCGGGCCGCCGAGGAAATCGACCCGGCCTACGCCGCCGGTTTGCGTGATGCCAAGGCTGCGGGTGTGGAGGTGCTGGCTTATGGCGCCGAGCTCAGCCCCGAAGGGATCGCCCTGGTTCGCCGGCTGGAGGTATTGGGGTAGGGTGCGCCGCGCGCACCGGCTCTTTGCAGCCCTCTGTCCGCAACGATCGCGACATCATGCATATCGCTTGGTGCGCAGCACTCTGTCCGAATGCCTCGCGACACCATTCATACCGCTTGGTGCGCATGGCGCACCCTACGACAGGCCGCGCCGCCTCTCTCGAAGCATCTTGCGATGCCCGTAGGGTGCGCCGCGCGCACCGGCTTCTGCTTCGGTGGTGCAGTGCGCACGATCTGGCCGGCCCTGCGACTCCCTACGGCGCGATCCAGATCCCGTTCGCATCTTCCCTGCACCTCAGTCTCTGCAGCGCCTGCCCCTCGCAGGGACCCGCCACGCATTCGCCGTTCTCGATCAGAAACAGTGCGCCATGGGTCGCGCAGCGGATCAGGCTGCCGCTGTCATCGAGAAAGTCGTCCTTCTGCCATTCCAGGGCAATGCCACGATGCGGGCAACGGTTGAGGTAGGCATGCACCTGGCCGTCCCTGCGCACGGCAAGCAGATTCAGCTGGTCGATCTCAAAGCCCCGACTCCGGCCTTCGGTCAGTTCGTGTGGGGCGCACAAGCGAATCATTGTGGTTTCCCGTTAGCGTGGAAGTCGCCTGGTGACGACCTCTGATGATCTTCTTCCTGAGGGAGAAGGTGGCGCGCAGCGCCGCAAGAGGAGCGGATTATCTCGCAACAGGAAAGCGCGCGCATCCATGCTCAGGCACGACTCCTCGCCATCAGCATCTGCAGCAAATCGTTCAGCAGATCCGTCAGGGGAATGGCATTCGCCAGCTGAGCTGAACTCCAGCATCGGCTGCGGCGCAATGATCGGCGCGGCAGATTACTGCACTATATAAGTGATTATCATGTAGATTATCGCTCTGTTTTTATGGCGCTGCCGTCAGTGCCGCTAAAGAGACTGGCAATCGCCCGCGAGAAAGGACTGTTCCCATGAGTACCGCTCCAACTGCTGCCTCTCAGGCGGTCAATCTTTACCAGGCTTGGCAAACGTTGCGCCTGGAACAACCACGCCTGCGTGCCCGCGAGGCGGCAGCGCAACTGGGCGTTAGCGAGGCCGAGCTGAGCGCAAGCCGTCTGGGTGTCGACACGCAGCGGCTGCGTCCGGACTGGGCCGAGTTGCTGCCGGCTTTTGCTCAGCTGGGGCATGTGATGGTGCTGACTCGCAACGAGCACTGCGTCCATGAACGCAAGGGGCTGTATCGCGAGGTGAGTGTTTCCGCATCCGGGCAAATGGGCCTGGTGGTGTCTGCCGATATCGACCTGCGTCTCTTTCTGGGTGGCTGGGCCAGCGTATTCGCCGTTGCCGAGGAAACCGCCAAGGGCACCCAGCGCAGCATCCAGGTGTTCGACCAGCAGGGCGTTGCCGTGCACAAGGTCTACCTGACCGAACGCAGCGAGCTGAGCGCCTGGCAGCCGCTGATCGAGCGCTTCGCTGGCGAGCAGAGCGCCGAATTGCAGTTGCTGCCGCCGCCTGCTGCGCCGCTGCACAAGGTCGACACCGATATCGACAGTCAGGCGTTGCGTGAGGGCTGGGCGACGCTGCAGGACACCCACCATTTCTTCGCCCTTTTGAAGAAGCATGAGGTGGCCCGTACCCAGGCGCTGCGCCTGGCTGGCGAGCTATGGGCGCAGCCGTTGGCGACCTCTGAGTTGACGGTGCTGATGGAGCAGGCGGCTGCCCGTGAAGTGCCGATCATGGTGTTCGTCGGCAACCGCCACTGCATCCAGATTCACACTGGTCCGGTGCACAACCTGCGCTGGATGGACAGCTGGTTCAACGTGCTCGATCCCGACTTCAACCTGCACCTGCAGACGCGCGGCGTGGTCGAGTTGTGGCGCGTGCGCAAACCCAGCATCGACGGCGTGATCACCAGCCTGGAGGCCTTCGATGCTGATGGCGAACTGGTCATTCAGCTGTTCGG
>CAMPIF010000115.1 GCA_946886245.1 Ectopseudomonas composti
GCTTTATTGCGATGCCACTTGGTGGGCTGAAGCGGAACGCCGCCCGGCCCACCCTGCGGGGTCAGGGCAGCGGCGCGAAGGGCGAGCGACCTTCGGCGGTCTGCAGCTCCAGCAGGTAGCTGCGGAAAATCTGTCCCAGCACCTGGCTGGCGATTTCCAGTTCATCGCGGCGCATCTGCGCCGATACCAGATCAGCGCTGTCCATGGCTTCGTCCGAGCCATTGACCGATGCCATCTTCAAGACGATGTAGGCCTGCACGTTGTTGGCAGGTACGCCTTCGCCACGGAAGAACATGGTGCCCAGGCGCAGCTGGGCTTCTGCATGACCCTGCAGTGAGGCGCGTTCGAACCAGGTCAGGGCCTGCTTGAGATCGCGTGGGGTGCGTTTGCCGTCGTAATAGTACTCACCCAGCTCATAAGCGGCCTGCATGTTGCCGGTGCGTGCCATTTCCTGGCAGCTTGCCAGGGCATCGGGCATTTCTTCGGGGGAGGCGTTCAGCGCGCAGCTGCCGCTGGCGGGGATCAGCAGGGAATTGCCGCCTGCAAACGCAAACAGCGGGAGGAAAAGCAACAGGCAGCCCAGTGACAGGGTGCGGCCGGTGCGGTTCATCTGGATAACGGGACCTCGGCAGTTCAGGTCGGGTGACGTGCCCGGTCGGCGCAGAACGTGCCGACCGTCGCATTATGGAATAACCGCGGGCTTGTTACAAAGGCTTTACCCGGTCTGTCGTTTCGCACTTCCCGGCAGGCTCAGCAGCAGCCAGGCCAGCAGCGGATAAGCCGGCGCCAGCAGCACGTGGAACAGGTCGATGCGGCGCAGTGGCCCGATCACGCCTTCGGTGCCGACTGCCAGGCCGGCCAGCAGGAACAGGCCCACCACCACGGCTGCACTGATCACTGGCGCGCGGCGTGGCCATTGGACCGCGCCGGCATAGAGGATCAGTACCAGCGTGGCCAGGTTCAGCGCCAGGCGGTAGTCCTCCAGGTAGCCAAGCTGGCGGAACAGCTCGAAGAAGGCGCACAGCCCGAGCAGGATGCGCCCCCAGTTCGGCCGGCTCCAGGCCCAGCCACGGCCCAGCGCCAATGCAGCAGCGCCCAGCAGTGGCAGGCCGAGAAAGCTGCTGGCCTGGGAGAGCCACAGGTGCGCAGGCTGCCAGCTTGGATCGAAACCGTAGCGAATCACCCCGACGCTGGCCGCTGCGGCCGGCAACAGGAAGCCGAGCAGGGCGCAGAACAGCGCCGGCTGGTCGCCCTCGCCGTAGCGCCCGCGTGCCCGACCGATAATCCAGACGCAGGCGGCGCAGGCCAGTGCCAGTAACGCATCGCTGAAGGCAGTGCTGTATTGCATCAGGCTTTTTTCAGCTCGGCGAAGGCGCGCTCGGCGGCAGCGAAGGTGATTTCCAGTTCCTTGTCGCCGTGGGCAATGGAGGTGAAGCCCGCTTCGAAGGCGCTCGGGGCCAGGTATACGCCGCCGTCCAGCATCAGGTGGAAGAAACGGTTGAAGCGTGCGCTGTCGCTGGCCATCACGTCGGCGAAGGTGACGATGTCGTCGGCGCCGCTGAAGTACAGGCCGAACATGGCACCTGCCTGGGTGGTGACGAAGGGAATGCCGGCGGCATCGGCGCGCTCCTGCAGGCCGGTGAGCATGCGCGAGGTGTAGTCGGTCAGCTCGGTGTGGAAGCCCGGACGGCTGATCAGCTTCAGCGTGGTCAGGCCGGCGGCCATGGCCAGCGGGTTGCCCGACAGGGTGCCGGCCTGGTAGACCGGGCCGAGCGGGGCGATGCATTCCATGATCGCGCGCTTGCCGCCGAAACAGCCCACCGGCATGCCGCCGCCGATGATCTTGCCGAAGGTGGTCAGGTCCGGGGTGATGCCGTAATGCGCCTGGGCGCCGCCGAGGGCGACACGGAAACCGGTCATCACTTCGTCGAAGATCAGTACCACGCCGTGCTTGTCGCACTGCTCGCGCAGGCCTTCGAGGAAGCCCGGCGCCGGCGG
The DNA here is from genome assembly GCA_946886245.1 of Ectopseudomonas composti. The sequence goes on from CAMPIF010000115.1 coordinate 1,999, forward strand.
CACGCAGTTCATGTTGCCGGCCACGGGCTCGACGATGATGCACGCGACTTCCTGGCCCACCTGCGCCAGGCACTCGGCCACGGCGTCGATGTCGTTGAACGGCAGGGTCAGGGTGTGCTTGGCGAAAGCCGCCGGCACGCCCGCAGAGTTCGGCACGCCCTGGGTCAGTGCGCCGGAGCCGGCCTTGACCAGCAGGCTGTCGGAGTGACCGTGGTAGCAGCCCTCGAACTTGATGATGCTGTCGCGGCCGGTATAGCCACGGGCCAGGCGGATGGCGCTCATGGTCGCCTCGGTGCCGGAACTGACCATGCGCACCATCTCCATCGACGGCACCAGGCTGCACACCAGCTCGGCCATCTCGGTTTCCAGCGCGGTCGGCGCGCCGTAGGACAGGCCGTGCTGCAGCTGGCGACGCACCGAGTCGAGCACGTCCGGGTGGCTGTGGCCGAGGATCATCGGGCCCCAGGAGCCGACGTAATCGACGTAGCGCTTGTCGTCTTCGTCCACAACATAGGCGCCTTCGGCGTGCTTGAAGAACAGCGGTGTGCCGCCGACGCTGCGGAAGGCGCGCACCGGCGAGTTGACGCCGCCGGGGATGTGTTTCTGGGCATTGGCGAAGAGGATTTCGGAACGGGACATGGCAGGTCTCTCTGGAAACGAATCAGACGAACAGCGCGGCAAAGGCGCGGGCGCGGTCTTCCACCTCGGTGGCGGAGTCCGCAGCGAACAGGGCGTGGATCACGGCGACCATGCTGGCGCCACGGGCGATCAGGCCGGGCGCGGTGCCCAGGGTCACGCCGCCGATGGCGACGATGGGCTGGGCAAAACGCGCACGCGCCTCGTCCAGCAGCTCCATGGTGGCAGCCGGAGCGCCGGGTTTGGTGTTGGAATTGAAGAAGCGGCCGAAAGCGATGTAACTGGCGCCTTCGCTGGCGGCGCGCTCGGCCAGCTCCAGCTGGGCATGGCAGGTGCCGCCGATCACGACATTCGCGCCGAGGCGGGCGCGGGCGGTGGCCAGCGAGCCGTCGCTCTGGCCCAGGTGCAGGCCGACGCCCAGGCGGGACGCCAGCTCCAGGTCGTCATTGATGATCAGTGTGGCGCCGTGGCGCTGGCACAGTTCGGCCAGGGCCTGGGCTTCATCGAAGCGGCGTGCGGCGTCGCCCGACTTGTCGCGGTACTGCAGCAGACGTGCGCCGCCGACCAGCGCCGCTTCGGCGTAGGGCAGCAGCTTGCCGCCGGCCAGCAGTGGGGTGTCGGTGATGGCGTAAAGGCCGCGCAGCGCCGCAGTCATTGGGCGAAGTCCAGCGGCAGGCGGCGCGGCACGTACTGGCCGTGGCCGGGTTGTTCGGCGTCACGCAGGGTGCGCCAGGTGTAATCCAGCGCGCTCTTCACGGCGCTGACCAGTTCCTCGCCCAGCGCCAGGCGGCCGGCCAGGGTGCTGGCCAGGGTGCAGCCGGAACCGTGGTAGCTGCCCGGCAGGCGCGCGCAGGTGAAGGTATGACGGCTGCCGTCGCGGCAGTACAGGCGGTTGTGCACTTCGGCTTCGTCGCCATGGCCGCCGGTGATCAGCAGGTGCTCGATGAACGGCAGCAGCTTCTCGGCGCACTCGTCGGCGCTGCCTTGCGGCAGTTCGGCGAGGATGCGCGCTTCCGGCAGGTTCGGTGTGGCGATGGTGGACACGGCGAACAGCCGTTCGCGCATGGCGTAGCCGACGTCGTCCTTGCCCAGCGAGCCACCGCCGCCTGCGCGCAGCACCGGGTCGCAGACCAGTGGTACGTCCGGCAACTGGCTCATCACCTCGAGTACGGTATCGATCATGTCCACCGAGCCAAGCATGCCCAGCTTGACGGCGGCCACCGGCATGTCGGCGATCACCGCGCGGGCCTGGGCCAGCACCCAGTCGCGGTCGAGCACGCGGAAGTCGGAGACGTTGACGGTATCCTGCACGGTCAGGGCGGTCACCGTCGGGGCGGCGTGGCAACCTTGAGCCAGCAGGGCTTCGATATCGGCCTGCAGGCCGGCACCACCGCTGGGGTCGTGACCGGACATGCAGAGCACTACGGGGCGGAAGTTTGGCGTTTTCATGGTGCGCGAGCTTATCACTAACAGGTCGTCAGTCGCTGCATGCCATGCCGGTTGCTAGCCTTTCTGATTCTCGTGCGTATTGGCCTTAGCCAGTCTGGAAATGGCATCATGCGCGGCCCTGCCGCCTTGCCCGATTATCCCCAATGACGCTGCGTACCTGCCTGATCATGATGACCGCCCTGGCGGTGATCACCGATAACCTGATCATTCCTTTTTATCCGCAGTATTTCGCCGAGCGTTTCGACAATCCGCCGGAGCAGCATGTCGGCCTCTATCTGGCGGTGGTCAGCCTGGTGGTGATGGCGGTGTTCCCGCTCTGGGCGCGGCTGGCCAAGCGCGTGCACCCGGTGCGCATCCTGATCAGCGCGCAGCTGATGGCCGGCAGCCTGACCGCTGTCTGCTATTTCATCGATTCGCTGCCGCTGTTCTGGGTGGTGTCGCTGCTGATGGTGGTGTTCAAGGGCAGCTACCTGCTGATGTACCCCTACGTGATGAGCCTGCAGCAACAGGACAGCCACACCCAGACCATCGGCACGCTGTCGGTGGTGGTGCACTTCGGCGCGATTCTCGGTGCCGCGCTGGGTGGCCTGATTCTGCAGATCATGAACATCGGCGACGTGTTCCTGGTGATGGCCGCTGGCGACTTCATCCAGATGGCCATCTGCATGCATCTGGTGCGTGGCTACCTGCCGGCACCGGGTGAGCAGCCGGCGAGCGACGAGGCGCCGGTGAAGAACGAGTCGCGCAGCCTGCCGGCGATCTACCGTCTGTGCCTGGTGATGCTGCTGTTCTATTTCGTCGGTTACGTCACGCGGCCGTTCTTTGCCGTCTATTGGCAACAGGTGGCGCACTGGAACAGCGAGATGGCGGCCGGCTTCGTCTATGCGCTGCCCGGCGCCGTGGCGGTGCTGGCGCTGTGGTGGGGGCGCCGCGCGACGAAACAGGGCAACACCCGCGATGGCATTCTTGCCGGTCTGCTGCTGGGCGCGGCGGCCACCTTCATCCAGGGGTTCGGCGATCAGTGGCTGATTCTGCTCGGCCGCGTGCTGTTTGGCTGGGCGCTGTATCAGGTCACCGTGCGCCTCGATGCCTTGCTGTTCGAGCTCAGTTCGCCAGAGCACTACGCCGTGGACTTCAGCAAGATCAACATCTTTCAGTGCCTGGGTAACATGGGCTCGGCCTATGGCGCGGGGCTGCTGGTCAGCCATTACGGCCAGGCCATGCCGTTCTGGGTCGGTGCGGTCGGCCTGCTGCTGACCGCCGCGCTGTTCCCGTTGCTGGTGCGCAAGCCCGGGCCGGCCTGAGTCTTGAGTGGCGAATGATAATTTGATGCAGGTGCGTATCGATGATTAAATTCGCCCTCCGCACTGCCGCCGTCGTCCGGGTTCGCCGTGATGCAAGACCTCCACCACCTGCTCGATGTCATTTTCCGTAGCCTGCCCGGGCATTCCGGCCAGCGCCGGGAACCGATTGGCCTGCCCAGGGAGCTGGCCCAGGCATGCTGAACCTGCGTGATATCGAAGTACGCCGCGGCGAGCGGGTGACGCTGGCGCTGGACGAACTGCATCTGGAAGGTGATCGCTTCACCGTGATCCTCGGCCACAACGGCTCGGGCAAGTCGACGCTGATGAACCTGCTGGCGCGGCAGCTGCAGCCGACCCGAGGTTCGCTGCAGCTGGACGGGCGTGCCCTGGCCGGTTTTTCCGCCCGTGACTTTGCCCGGCGCGTGGCCTTTCTGCCGCAGCATCTGCCCGATGTCGCCGGCCTGACCGTGCGTGAACTGGTGCGCCTGGGGCGCTTTCCCTGGCGTGGGTTGCTCGGTCGCTGGCGTACCGAGGATCACACGGCCGTCGACCAGGCGCTGGCCCAGACCGATGTCGTCCACTACGCCGATCAACTGGCCGACAGCCTCTCCGGCGGCGAGCGCCAGCGCGCCTGGATCGCCATGCTGCTGGCCCAGCAATCGCCGCTGCTTTTGCTCGACGAGCCGACCTCGGCGCTGGACCTGGCCCACCAGTACGAGTTGATGGGCCTGCTGCGCCAGCTCAATCGCGACAGCGGGCGTGGCATCGTCGCCATCCTGCATGACATCAACCTCACGGCGCGGCATGCCGACCGGGTGATCGCCCTCAAGCAGGGGCGGATCTTCTTCGACGGCAGCCCGGACGAGCTGCTCAGCGGGCCGTTGCTCAGCCAGCTCTACGACATCGATATCGAACTGATCGAGCAGCCCGGCAGCGCCCGCAAGATCGCCGTGGTGGCCTGAGCATGACGGCTGTTTCGGCGCCGTCCCGCCACCTTCTGACGCTGCTCGCGCTGCTGCCCCTGGCCTTGCTGCATCTGTGGCTGGCGGCCGATCTTGATCCGTTCGAACTCTGGGCGATGCTTGATTCTGCCGAGCACGGCTTCGCGTTTCTCCAACTGCAATTGTCAGCGCTGCCCAGGCTGAGCATGGCGCTGCTGACGGGCGCTGCACTGGGTTTGTCCGGCAGCCTGCTGCAGCAGATCACGCAGAATCGCCTGGTGTCGCCCATGACCATCGGCGCCTCGTCCGGGGCCTGGCTCGGGCTGGTCCTGGCCACCTTGCTGGTGCCGGCCTTCGCTGCCAATCACGGGCAGTGGGCGGCGCTGGTCGGCGCGCTGGCAGCGGTCGGCCTGGTGCTGCTGATTGCCGGGCGCAGCGGCATCGGCGGGCTGCCGCTGGTACTGGGCGGCATGGCCATGAACCTGCTGCTCGGTGCGTTGGCCGCCGGGCTGGTACTGATCAACAACCAGTACACCCAGGGCTTGTTCGTCTGGGGCGCGGGTGATCTGGCGCAGATCGACTGGCATTGGGTGCAGTGGCTGTGGCCCAAGCTGTTGCTGGCGATGCCGCTGCTGATCCTCGCGCCGCGCCCGTTGAGCCTGCTGCAGCTCGGCAGTGATGCCGCACAGGCCCGTGGCCTGGCCCTGTGGCCGGTGATGCTGGTGCTGTTTCTGGCGGCGCTGTGGCTGTGCGCGGTGTCGATCACGGCGGTCGGCCTCATCGGTTTCATCGGCCTGCTCACACCGAACATGGCGAAGATGCTCGGCGCCCGCACGGCGCGTGACGAGCTTTTCTACAGCGCGCTGCTTGGCGCCTTGCTGCTGCTCGGCACCGACACCCTGGCGCTGCTGGCCAATCGAGTCAGCGGTCAGTTGGTGCCCAGTGGCGCCGCAGCAGCGTTGATCGGTGCGCCGGTGCTGTTGTGGCTGGCGCGGCGGCACCTGGCGGCGGAAGACCCGCGTGGCCTGCAGTTGCCGCGCGGCGCCGAGCGTTTCAGCTGGCGCAGTGCGCTGTGGGTGGCGGCCCTCGCCCTGCTGGCGTTGAGCGTTGCGCTGGGGCTGGCGCGCGGTGTCGACGGCTGGCGTCTGCAGTGGCCGTCGGCGCTGGTCTGGTCGCTACGCTGGCCGCGTGTGCTTACCGCAGCTGCAGCTGGCGCCGGTTTGGCGATTTCCGGTCTGCTGCTGCAGCGCCTGCTGCGTAACCCGCTGGCCAGCCCGGACATCCTCGGTCTTTCCGCAGGCGCCACCTTGGCGGTGATGCTGGCGCTGATCGCCTTCGGTGGCGCGGTGTTCGGCGCGGTCGCACCGCTGGCGGCCTTCGTCGGTAGCCTGGCGGTGCTGGCGGTATTGATGCTGCTGGGGCGGCGTCATCACTATTCACCGGCGTTGCTGGCGCTGTTGGGGATTTCCCTCGGCGCGCTGCTCAATGCTGCCTTGCAGTTCGTGCTGGCCAAGGGGACCGGGGATTCGTTCGCGTTGCTCGGCTGGCTGGCCGGTTCCACCTATCGCGCCACAGCCGCGCAGGCATTGTGGCTGACGCTTGGCGTGTTGCTGTTCGGCGCGCTGGCGCTGCTGTTCCAGCGCGCCCTGACGCTGATCGGCATCGGCGACGGAGTAGCCGCCAGCCGTGGCCTGAACGTGCCGCGCGTGCGTCTGGCGCTGCTGGTGCTGGTGGCACTGCTGTGTGCGCTGGTCACCAGCCTGCTCGGGCCGGTGGCGTTCCTGGGGCTCTTGGCCCCGCATATCGCGGTGATGCTTGGCGCGCGTCGGGTGATGCCGCAACTGCTGCTGGCGGCCTCGTTGGGCGCGGTGCTGATGCTGCTGGCGGACTGGGTCGGCCGCACCCTGATCTTCCCGCTGCAGATTCCGGTGGGCATCGTTGCCTCGGTGTTATGTGGCGGTTACTTCGTCTTCCTGCTGATTCGCGGGCGGCTGACATGAGCCGTTGGCTGCTCGGTGCGCTGCTGCTGTGGCTGACTCCGGTATGGGCCGGCGAGGCACCACGGGTGGCGGCGCTGAGCTGGGAGGCCACCGAGCACCTGCTGATGCTCGACGTGACGCCGCTGACCGTGGCCGATGCTGATGACTATCGCGCCTGGGTGGTGCGGCCGACGCTGCCTGAAGGCGTGCCGTCGGCCGGCTCGCGTCTGGAGCCCAACCTCGAGTTGCTGGCCGAGTTGCAGCCCGACCTGATCGTCATTGCGCCGTTGCTGGAAGACATTCGTCCGTTGCTCGAACGTATCGCACCGGTGCAGGTGTATCAGGGTTTCAGCCAGGAGCATGACAATCAGCAGGTGCAGCGCGAGGCGTTTCTCGATCTGGCGCGCTCGCTGGGACGCGAGGCGCTGGCCGAGCAACGCCTGCAGGCGATGGACGCCGAACTGGCGCAGTTGCGTGAGCGGCTACGGGCCCATTACCGGGAGCGTTTGCCGGCGGTCACGGTGATTCGCTTCTCGTCGCCGACGGCCGCCTTCATCAATGGCCCCAACTCCATGCCGCAGCATGCGCTGGCGCTGCTCGGCCTGCAGCCGGCCATGGACCTGGCACCGAGCCCCTGGGGCATCACTCAGGTACCGATCACCGCACTCGGTCGCATCGAAAAAGGCGTCGTGCTGCATATCGAACCCTTCGCTCAGGAGGCGCAGTTGTTCGCCTCGCCACTGTGGCAGGCGATGCCCTTCGTGCGCGAGCAGCGCTTCGCCGCGATGCCTTCGACCTGGACCTATGGCGGCGTGTTTTCCCTGCAGTATCTGGCCGAAGCCATGGCTGACGCGCTGCTTAAACTACCGTCTGAATCTGGAAAAGCGCCCCAACAGTCCCTAGAGTAGGGCGATTCGAATATAAGTCTGCCGTGCGTGACGGTGCCATCTGATGGGCTAATGGGGGCCTGGGCGCCGTTCGACAGGGTTCTGGAGTCGTATGTACCGGCTGCTCCTGCTCATCGTGAGCTTCGTTTTTCCCTCGCTCGTGGGCGCCGTTACCTTCGACGAACAGACGCGTGCACTGCCGCTGGGGCAGAGCATGTACGTGTTCGAGGACGTACGTGGCGACGCCAGCATCGACGATGTTGCCTCGCCGGCGGTGCAAGGCAGTTTCCGCCTGCATGACAAGCCCGTGCTCAATGCCGGCTATTCGCGTTCGGTGTTCTGGCTGCGACTGGATCTGCACTATCTGCCGCAGCAGGCGACGGGCCCGCGCAACTGGTTGCTGGAGCTGGCCTACCCGCCGCTCGATCATCTGGAGCTGTATCTGCCGAGCGAAGCGGGCGGCTTCGCCTTGGCTCAACGTACCGGTGATGCCTTGCCCTTCGACAGCCGGCAGATCCGGCAGAACAACTACCTCTTTGAATTGAACCTCGAGCCGAACCAGGAAAAGCGCATTTATCTGCGCCTGGAAAGCCAAGGTTCGATCCAGGCGCCGCTGACCCTGTGGGCGCCCAATGCCTACCTGGAAGAGCAGCCCGCGCGTATCTACGTGCTCGGCATCATCTACGGTGTGTTGCTGGTGATGCTGGTCTACAACCTGTTCATCTTCCTCAGCGTGCGCGACACCAGCTACCTTTATTACATTCTCTACATCGCCTCGTTCGGCCTGTATCAGGTTTCGGTCAACGGTGCCGGCATCGAGTATTTCTGGCCCAACCGTCCCTGGTGGGCCAACGCCGCGACCCCCTTCCTGATCGGTTCGGCCGCCTTGTTCGGCTGCCAGTTCGCTCGTAGCTTCCTGCACACCTCCGAGCACAGTCCCTGGGTCGACCGCCTGTTGTTGCTGCTCATGGCCTGTGGTGCCGTGGTGATGATCCTGGCACTGAGCGTCAGCTATGCGACCGCGTTGCGCCTGGCCACCTACCTTGCGCTGCTGTTCACCGTGG
>CAMPIF010000116.1 GCA_946886245.1 Ectopseudomonas composti
CGCTGGCGGCAACTGGGATCAGGCGCACAACGCCGTCACCCCGCGCTTCGGCCTGATCTACGATCTCACCGACGAGCTGGCGGTATTCGCCAACACCTCGCGCTCGTTCAAGCCCAACCGTGGCGCTGATCGCTTCGGCAACGCCTTCGACCCGGAAAAAGGCATCGCCCATGAAGTCGGCATCAAGTACGACATGGCCGACCGCGACCTGAGTCTCACCGCCGCGCTGTTCCATATCGTGAAAGAGAACGTGCTGACCAGCGACCCGCTCGACAGCACCCGCAGTATCGCCGCCGGCGAAGTGCGCAGCCGTGGCTTCGATATCAATGTGGCCGGCAACATCACTCCGCAGTGGCGGGTGATCGGCGGCTATGCCTATGTCGACGCCGAAGTCAGCGAAAGCACCAGCGCCACCATGCCGGTGGGTACGCGCCTGGCCAACGTGCCACGGCACAGCTTCAACCTGCTCGACACCTACGAGTTCGACAGCGGAGCCCTGGCCGGCCTGGGCCTGGGCGTTGGCCTGAAATACGTCAGCGCGCGCCAGGGCCAGACCAGCAACAACACCTTCGACATGAACGGCTATGGCCTGGTCGACCTGCTGGCCTACTACCCGCTGACCGAGAACGTGCGCCTGAACCTCAACCTGAACAACGTCTTCGACAAGCACTACGAAGAACGCGCCTGGAACGTCTGGAGTTATCCGGGTGAGCCGCGCACGCTGCAGGCGGGGATTTCGGTCAGCCTGTAAGGGTGAACACCGGGTGAACGATGCTCACCCGGCTCACCTCGTCGTAGCCCGGATGCAATCCGGGGATGGTCTGTTGCACTGTTCCCGGATTGCATCCAGGCTGCGTGCCTTCAGAGCGGGTCGGAAGCCAGCTCGATCGGCAGCAGATAGCGCTCCTCGTCGTACTCGATGGGCAACTGGTAGCGGTGCGTGCTCTCTTCGACGGTCTGGCATTGGCCATCGACCAGGGCAATACGTCGTTCGACGCGGGTGTCCTTGAGCCGCAGGTCGCGATAGCCATGGTTACCGATACGTTCGGTAATGATGACCACCCCCTTGGTTTCGCTGAATTCTCCCGTGCAGTTGGTATCCCACTCGCCCCATGACAGCGCGACCGGCAACTCACCCAGCAGCAGGCGAAGGCGGCGTGCCTCAAACTCATACAGGTGCAATTGCGTTTCACTGAAGGGATTCACCCGCGAACCGTTCTCGCGCGAGATTCGCAGACCAAACGCCAGATCATCCCCGCGCAGGCGATAAGGCGCGGTATCGAAGGCCAACCGGGTCACGTAGATCGCATCCCAGTCCAGCCCATTGGGCTCCACGAGGCGGGCCACGAAATCCTGCCTGGCGCTATCGAGCAGCAGCACTTCAAGATCCGTCTCGCCATGACTGTCGTGCTCTGCACGCACCAGTGGCACTGCAATCAGGGTCAGCTCGGGCCGAGCCGGCCAGACCTTGCAGATGCTCTGTTCGGCATCCACCCGATAGGTGCCGCGTTCATCTTCCAGCCACACCCCGCCGGCCTGGCCAGGGTGTGCCTGCTCCAGCCAGGCAGGCAGTTGCGCCGAGCAGTCATCGGCCAGCGCCACGCCGGCCGTCAGCAGACCAGCCAATACCCCCGCGAACAGTGCTTTCATCCTTGAGATCCTCCGTTTCATCCCGGCGCGAGTCTACGCGGCTGCCTGCCTGCTGCCCATGACGCGCATCGCGAAACAGCCAGGTGATACGCAGCGCCAACAGATGTCCGGCGCGCGCCTCCTCGCGCAAACCGACATGCCCACTCATGCCCGGTACCACAGGCGCATGAAGCCCAGCGCGAGCAGCAGGCCGACCTGACCCAGCGCCGCACACAGCGACAGGAAGGAGCGCAGCGTGCCGTTGTTCGCCGCGTCCTGTATGCCGGTCAGAGCACTCCAGAAGCTCTCTGGCAGCACCATCAGGCTCAGGCTGGCGAGTGGTTTGCCAGTCAGCAGCAGGCCATCGATCAGGTTGAACCAGCCGCAGAACATCAGGCCGATGAGGATCATCACCGCCACCACCAGACCGAGGCCCAGGCAGGCGGAAAACTGCATGAGAAGACGCATGGGATTCCCTCCAGAAAAGGGGCGCGACCTGCGCCGCGCCGATCAGGTTCAGGCTTGCGGAGCGCTGCGGCCGACGCCGTACCAGTCCAGTTTGCGGGTCAGTACCATCACGCTGCCGAGTACGCCGAACACCAGCAGCGAGCCCATCAGCAGGGCGTAGTCCTCGGCGTTGAGCAGGCCGTAGAGCATGGCGTACAGGGCTGCCAGCAAGGCGCCGAAGCCCAGGCCGCGCCGCCAGCTGTGCAACACGAAGCTGACGTAGAAGCCGATCAGGCCGACGCAGGCGCTGGCGGACAGGCCGTAGGCCAGGGCGAACTCCAGATGTTCGGAGAGCGACAAGAGCAGCAGGTAGAACAGCGCCAGCGACAGGCCGACCAGGGCGTACTGCACCGGGTGCACGGCCAGGCGCTTGAGCACCTCGAAGAGGAAGAAGGTGGCGAAGGTCAGGGCGATGAACAGCAGCGCATATTTGATCGCACGGTCGGTCTTCAGGTACTGATCCACCGGGTCGACGAAACTTACCCCGAAGTTGCGGCCGAACAGCCCCTGGCAACGATCACCGCCTACGCAGTCGCGTAATGCTTCTTCCAGGTTGGTGGCGAAGAAACTGGTCTGCCACTCGGCGGTAAAGCCTGCAGCGCTGATCTCGCGGCTGCTCGGCAGATACTCACCGACAAAGCTCGGGTGCGGCCAGTCGGAGCTCAGCTTGACCCGGCTGTCGCGCCCGACCGGCACCACCGAGAGCTGCTCGGTGCCCTGCAGCTTGAGGTCGAAGGCGAACTCGAGGGTTTGCCCGCCCTGCGCATCCAGGGCCGGGAGCGGTGCATGCACGCCGGCGCCGAAGTTATCGTCAGCACTGCCTGGCGCGAAGCTCAGGGTCTGGCCATTGAGGCGCAACTGCAGGTCGTTGCTGATGCCGCGGATATCGCTGATACCGACCGAGAGGAAGGGTTTCTCGAAGCGGTAGAAGCCCAGCTCGTCCCCCAGTCCCAGGCGCGCCGGCAGGCGGAATTGGCCGCTGACCTGGCTGTCGCTGCGGTACAGGCGCGCCTCGTAGATGCCACGGGCACGCAGCTCGGTGCCAACTGTCCCTTCGAGCACGAAGCGCTCCGGCAGGAAGTACAGGCGACCACGCCGCTGACGCTCTTCGCTGTAGCGCTCGCCAGTCTTCTCGTTGGTCTTCCACTCGTGGGTGGTCTTGATATAGGGCAGCACCAGGATCGGCCCGGTGATCTGCTGGCGGTAGCTGGAACTGCGCGCGATATCCTGCAGCACCTCATGGCGCAGGCCTTGGCGCTCGTCGACCAGGCCATCGATCATCAGCAGGGGAATCATCAGCAGCAGAATCAGCAGGGCGATGGCGCCCAGCTTGAAGCCCAGGGAACGGCTCATGGTACGGCTCTCCGTAGCGAGTGAAGGTACGGCAGAGTCTGGGCAACGGCGGTGGGAGGCGTATGGGGCGAGCGTGGAGATTGTGTGGAGAATGGGTGAAAGAGAAAGGGCGCCGATTCAGGGCGCCCTTTCTAACTGCAATGCGGCATGAGACTGCTCCCGCGTGATGAATATCCGAATCAGCTGATACGGCTGGCACCTACGCGGTCGGCACCATCTTCGGCTACGCGGTTCAGGCCCACGCGGTCAGCACCACCTTCGGCGACACGGTTCAGGCCTACGCGGTCAGCGCCACCTTCGGCTACACGGTTCAGGCCTACGCGGTCAGCGCCACCTTCGGCTACACGGTTCGGACCAACGCGGTCGGCGCCATCTGCGGCTACACGATTAACGCCGACGCGATCTGCGCCATCTTCGGCGACTACAGGGGCTGCGGACTGTTGAGCGTTGATCTGCGGCAGGGCGAAAGCACTGGCGGACAGGGCGGCGATAACGAAGCTGGCGAGGATTTGCTTTTTCATGTTCGTTCTCCTGAGAGGGGGTGATTAACTGGCTACGGTTGCCATGTTACGCACGCCCCGGAACGGCAAAAGGCACATCTCGGGATAGTGACAATCGACGCCATCGATACCTGATAAATCGCTTATCGATCAGACAGATAGTTGCCACGAACAGTAGCCCAGCGCCGTCCTCGCCTTCAGTCTACTCGGCACGGTAGCGGGTGAACGGCACTGGCATCTGTATAAAAAACCAGTAAAACTTCGCACCATGCTCAGCCTCGACGCTCCCGAACTCTATTACCTGGCCAACTTCCGCAAGGCCCTCGCCTGGCTCGATACCCATCACCGCGACCTGATGGATGACGCCGAGCGCGCCTTCGTAGCGGATTTCCCCCAGTTGTCACTGCCCGCCCAGGCGCTGCTGGTGCGCCTGGTGATGCGCAAGGGCGTGCACTTTCGCGTCAGCAAACTGCGTTATGCCGAGATCGGCGACATCCCCAGCGCGGCCGCCCCCCTGCTGGAACTGGGCTGGCTGATCGACTGCGCCGCGCTGAGTTTCGACGAGATGGGCGCCCTACTGCTCAAGGACGAACTGGCCGCGCATTTCGCAAGCTATCTGCCGCGCGGCAACCTGAAGAAAAGCGAAGTGCTCGACCATCTGCGCGAGCTACACACAGAGCCGCGCAGCCTGGCCGACTGGTGCCCGCAGTTGGACGAGCGCCTGCTGAGCCTGGCCATCGGGCCGCTGTGCGACCGCCTGCGCCTGATGTTCTTCGGCAACCTGGCGCAGGACTGGTCGGAGTTCGTGCTCGCCGACCTGGGCATCTTCCGTTATGAACAGGTGCCGATCACGCCGGGCTCACGCGGTTTTCGCAGCCGCCAGGACGTGGACGACTACCTGCACCTGCGCGCCTGCCGCGAAGCCTTCGAAGCTGGCGTGGCGGTCACCGAGGTGCTGCAGCAGCTCGGTGATTTCAGCAGCGACAGCGTCCACATCGGCGAACGCCATCAGCGCCTGCTGCTGCAACTGGCGCAGCACCTGGAACGTGCCGGCGAGCTGGAATCGGCGCTGACCCTGTACCGCGATACCCGCGCGGTCGGCTCGCGGCAGCGGCAGATCCGCGTACTGGAACGCCTGGGCCAGGATGCCGAAGCCCTGGCCCTGGCCGAACAGGTGATCGCAACGCCGCACAATGCCGAAGAAGCGCAGCTGGCCGAACGAGCCCGTACACGCCTGCGCCAACGCCTCGGCCTGCCGCCAGCGGCCAGGGCGGCGAAGCTCAATGAAGGTCGCCTCGACCTGCATCTGCCGCGTGCCGCCAGCGTCGAGCTGGCCGTGGCCATGCACCTGGCCGAGCCGGATGCGCCCGTGCACTACGTGGAAAACACGCTGATCTGCGGGCTGTTCGGCCTGCTGTGCTGGGAGGCGATTTTCGCCCCGCTGCCCGGCGCCTTCTTCCACCCCTTCCACACCGGTCCGGTGGACCTGCACCGCGCCGATTTCCATACACGCCGTAGCGAGCTGTTCGCCGCCTGCCTGGCGCGCCTGGAGGATGGAAGTTACATCGAGGCCATGCGTCGCACCCACGCCGAGAAGTTCGGTATCCAGTCGCCCTTCGTATTCTGGGAGCTGCTCGACGCCGAGCGCCTGGAACAGGCGCTGGCCTGCCTGCCACCGGCGCACCTGGGCGCCTGGTTCCGCCGCCTGCTGGCCGACATCCGCGAGAACCGTGCCGGCATGCCCGACCTGATCCAGTTCTGGCCGGCCGAGGGGCGCTACCGAATGATCGAGGTGAAAGGCCCTGGCGACCGCCTGCAGGACAACCAGAAACGCTGGCTGGCGTTCTGCGCCGAGCGCGGCATGCCGGTCAGCGTCTGCTACGTGGAGTGGAGCGATTGAGCCTGCGCATCGCCGTGCGCGAGCTGTGCGAGTTCACCGCCAAGGAGGGTGATCTCGACCTGCGCTTCACCCCCTCGCCCACTGCGCAGGAGGGCATGGCCGGGCACGCCACGGTGGTGGCCCGGCGCGGCCCGGATTACGTCTCCGAGCTGCCGCTGATCGGCGCGTTCGAGGGACTGACGGTCAGCGGCCGCGCCGATGGCTTCGACCCCGAGTTTCGCCTGCTGGAAGAGATCAAGACCCATCGCGGCGACATCTCACGCATCCCAGCCAACCATCGCCTGCTGCACTGGGCGCAGGTGAAGATCTACGGCTGGCTGCTGTGCCAGGAACTGGGCTTCGAGGAGCTGGATCTGGCGGTGGTGTACTTCAACGTCATGACCCAGCAGGAAACGGTGTTCCGCGAGCGCCACAGCGCGGCCTCGCTGGGCGAGTTCTTCGCCCTGCACTGCCGCCGTTACATCGAATGGGCGCGGCAGGAACAGGCACATCAGCAAGCACGCAATCAGGCATTGGAAGCGCTGGAGTTTCCCTACGGCGAATTTCGCCATGGCCAACGGCAATTGGCCGAAGCGGTGTACCGCGCCGCGCGCGACGGCCACTACCTGCTGGCGCAGGCCACCACCGGCATCGGCAAGACCCTCGGCACCCTGTTCCCGCAACTCAAGGCCATGCCCGGCCAACAGCTCGACCGCCTGTTCTTCCTCAGCGCCAAGACGCCCGGCCGGCGCCTGGCGCTGGATGCCCTGCAACGCCTGCGCGAACCAGACACGCCGCTGCGCGTGCTGGAACACGTGGCCCGCGACAAGGCCTGCGAGCATCCGAGCAAGGCCTGCCATGGCGACTCCTGCCCGCTGGCCAAGGGTTTCTACGACCGCCTGCCGGCAGCGCGCAGCGCGGCGCTGAAGGAGCGCTGGCTGGATCAGCAGGCGGTGCGCAATATCGCCATCGCCCACGGCGTATGCCCCTACTACCTGAGCCAGGAGCTGTGCCGTTGGAGCGACGTGGTGGTGTGCGACTACAACTACTACTTCGACCTCGGCGCCCTGCTGCACAGCCTCACCCTGATCAACCAGTGGCGCATCTGCCTGCTGGTGGACGAGGCGCACAATCTGGTGGAACGCGGACGCGGCATGTACAGCGCCGAGCTGGATCAGGCGCGCTTCAAGGCCCTATGCCGCGACGCGCCGAAACGCCTGAGGAGCGTGCTGGAACGCATCGACCGCCACTGGGATCAACTACACCGCGAGCAAGAGGTGCCCTATCAGGTCTACCCGCTGGCGCCGGACTTGTTGCTCGCAGCCCTGGGCAAGGCGGTCAGCGCCATCACCGACCTGCTCACCGACCAGCCCGAAGGCAATGCCGGCGAACTGCTCAGTTTCTACCTGGACGCCATGCTGTTCTGCCGCCTGGCGGAAAGCTTCGGCCCGCACTCGCTGTTCGATATCAACCGCGTCGACGCCGGCAACGGGCGCAGCTATTCGACCCTGTGCATCCGCAATATCCTGCCGGCGCCCTTCCTCGGCCCGCGCTTCGAGGACGCCCACAGCGCCACGCTGTTCTCTGCCACCCTCAGCCCCAGCCACTACTACCTCGACCTGCTCGGCCTGCCCGAAGAGACCCAGTGCCTGGACGTGGCCTCGCCGTTCAGCGCCGAACAACTGCACGTGCAGGTAGTGCGCAACCTGTCCACGCGCTACCAGCACCGTGACGCCTCGCTGGCACCGATCTGCCAATTGATGGCGCGCCAGTACGCCGAACGTCCCGGCAACTACCTGGCCTTCTTCAGCAGCTATCAATATCTGGAACAGGTGCTGCAGCAGCTGCGCCGCGATCACCCGCAGATTCCGCTGTGGACGCAATCGCGGCAGATGGACGAGGCAGCGCGCCAGGGCTTTATCGAACGCTTCCAGATCGGCGGGCGCGGCATCGGCTTCGCCGTGCTTGGCGGTGTGTTCGGCGAGGGCGTCGACCTGCCCGGCGAACGCCTGATCGGCGCCTTCGTCGCCACCCTCGGCCTGGCCCAGCTCAACCCGATCAACGAAGAAATCCGCCAACGCATGGACGCCCTGTTCGGCAATGGCTACGACTACACCTACCTCTACCCCGGCCTGCAAAAGGTCGTGCAGGCGGCCGGCCGAGTGATCCGCACGCCCGAAGACCAGGGCGTGCTCTACCTGATAGACGACCGCTTCGCCCGCCCGGAAGTGCGCCGCCTGCTGCCGAGCTGGTGGCAGGTGGAGCTGCTGCGCTTACCGCTCAACACCCTCGCACTCGAACCACACACCGATTTGTAGGAGCGGATTTATCCGCGATCATCAAGGCCGAAAATCGTAGCCTGGGTTAAGCGAAGCGATACCCGGGAGGATCGTGAACGTCAGCACGCCACGACTGAATACGAGTTGCCAGCGGTTATCCGACATGGTGTATAACCTGCCAAACACCCTACCGCCTCGCTGCAGGCCGCGAGATAGAGAAGGATCTCGAAAATGACCAGGAAGGTTATCCACCAAAACCGCCCGCAGGTTATACACAATTTGGTGTCTATTTATAGTTAGACGAGCCGCGCCCTGAAAAGGAAATTTGCATGGAAGATATTATTCGCACCTCTGAAATGCTCTCAGCAGTGAAGTGGTATCTTGAACTAAAAAACCTCTCACTACGCAACGCTCTAGTTTTGCGATGCCCCCTTTCTGTCGATAACCAGAAAGATTTGCGGCAATATTATTCTCAATATTTTGCAGGCCTACTGTCCGCAACTGAGCTGTTTTTAGAAAAAGAGTACCCCAACAACACCAGCTTCCGGAATTTGCTTTATAAAAAACTAAGCTTTGAAAATTTTCCAGATGGTGAAAAAAACTATTCTTATCTCCGTGAACTCCGAAACAGCATAATACATAGAGGCCTTGACATTAGCTCAGCAGCACATATTAAGGATGATTTCCCGCTCATCATCTCTCCATCTCCTGTAACTAACCGTAGCGGCGTGGCATCCCATAATGCATTCGGCCATTACCTGATCGAGGTAATTGAGAAGTGCGAAGGTGTTATGAGGTATGTCTTCCTTGAGCACTTCGAAGAATTTAGCCTAATGGATAAGCGTCTTCCACAAGAGAAAGTCATTGAGCTAAGTGAGAAATTTATATCCAACTCCACAGCCATGCCAGACTGGGTAAAAAAGTCAGCACTAGCCTCTATCAAAGATATTAATCACGAAGAAGTCCATCTGGCATCAATGAACAGCCTAATCGAAACATTGAAAACCGATGTACTATCTCAGCACTTCGTCTAACAACTGGTATATGGACCCTCCCCACAAGTAGTGAGTAAAGCTTTGCTTTTGCACCTATCGTCAGCGCGGTTGCATTCGTATATCCGGCCTGTTTTGGGCTTTTCCGCCCTGGCCATTCTGTAGTTCGCGCAGCGGGGGCCAAGCGTTCAATCGATCACGCGGATCATCATTGTTATCGGCCTTGCTCCGCTGCAGGACTCGCCTGTTCCGACAGTGCTGCTGCTCACCACAACCACAAGAAAACCATTGCACCTTTACTGATTACTCCCGCCGTCAGGCGGGCTTTACGCTCTGCCAATTGCCATTGAAACGCCGCTCCTGGCACCACACCGCCCAGCAGATCCGCACCAGTTTGTTGGCCAGGGCCACCGCCACATTGTTGTGACCGATCCGCGCTGCCGTTTCCACAGCCCAACGCTGTAACTGCGTCAGTTTTTCCGGTGTACAGGCTTGGCAGCGTTGCGCAGCGAGCAAAGCAGCTCGGGAGCCATGGATTAACAGAGCAAGTAGCCCGGACAACCACTCCCAACGGTGGATGAAAAAGCGTCATCCACCCTACGGGGGAATCATGGCGTAGGGTGGACAACGCGAAGCTTGTCCACCTAGCCTGGGTAGAGCACAGCGAAACCCGGGAACTCACAGATGATGGTTTCGCGTTGCTCTACCCATCCTACGCGAGCCCAATGCCCGTCGCGGCTGAGGCCTCTTCCACGAGGCGCCGGTGCGCGCGGCGCACCCTACGCGGGGAGTGTCAGCCGCACTTCCACGCCACCCTCGACATTACCGATGCGCAACTCGCCGCCATGCAACTCGGCCACCTCCTGCACGAAGTTCAGGCCCAGGCCGGTGCTCTTGCGACCGCCATTGGGGCGCGGCAGGGAGTAGAAGCGTTCGGTCAGGCGCGCCAGGGCGTAATCGGGGATGGCTTCGCCCTGGTTGAACAGGCGTAGCGTCACGCGCTCGCCCTGGCGTTCGGCGGCCCGGTCGTCGTGCGCGCGCTCGCGATCGCTCAGCGCTTGTCGATCCCGACGTAGTCGC